>PWZW01000250.1 GCA_003567255.1 Puniceicoccaceae bacterium
ACCCTTCGGGAACACCGATCTTTGATGGAGGGCTTTCGTGTCCGCTCGGTGGCGGCCACCGCTCTCGGCGCAGACCGCGCCCCGATTGGCGGGGCTGTCAACCTGCGGGGCCGCGATTTCAAGGTGGAGGATCGCGTGCTGGTGGGCAGCACCCCGGCGGATACACGCTTCCTCTCCGACGAGCACATCCGCTTTGTTGTGCCGAATGTGCGCTCCGAAGTCCGCCACACTGTTGAACTGAGGCGCGGCGATGAGTTAGAGCGCATTGGTACCCTCTTTGTCGAGCCAGCTAGTCCGCTAAGTGTGGTGCCCGCAGCAATTGAACTGGGCGCAGGACAGCGCCAAGCACTCGTTATTTCGATCGAACAAGCGGCACCCTCCAGGGGACTCCCGATCTCAGTTGAAACCGATATCCCGAATAGTATCACCATGCCGGAAGTCCGTATTCCAGAAGGTGCGCGCACGGTAAGCGTTACGGTTGAGGGGACTGCCCGCGGTTCGGGCGAGCTCTTTATCAGTGCGCCGGGCTATCCGGAAATTTCCGTCCCTGTGACCATTCGCTAGAGATCGCGCGCACGGGAGTGCATTTGGGCATGCATAGGGCTGATCGACCCTCAGACAACGAAAGATCGATGCTTTAGTCTTGAGCATCGGTGTCGATTTGCTGGATTGAGGCTATGAAAAATCAAGACGCCACCCAAGCGGAGGAATTCTATAGCGCGGCCGATGCCTTCTTCCGCGGCTCCCTGCCAATGGGGTTGACCTACGACGACATCTCGCTGGCCACCCTCTACTCGGAAATTTTGCCGCGACAGACCAACCTCGGCGTCCGCCTGGCCGATCAGCTTCAGCTTCAGATTCCCATCCTCTCGGCGGATATGGACACGGTCACGGAATCAAAGATGGCCATCCACATGGCGCTGAATGGCGGGCTCGGGCTGATTCACTACAATATGGACGATGAGCGGCAGATCAAGGAGGTTGCCCGGGTGAAAAACCATATCCACGGCTTCATCCAGGATCCCATCCGTGTGCACGTGGAGCAAAAAATTGGGGAGATCATAGAGTTGATCGAAAAGAAAAACTTTGGCTTCAGCACCTTCCCCGTAGTTGACGAGAAGAATAAACTCCTTGGCCTGCTACCCGGTCGGGTGCTCAAGGCGCGCTATGCGCACCGCTCCGTGGGCGAAGCGATGACTGACCGCACCTCCGTTTACACGATTAACGAAAAAGAAATCGCGCGCGATCCCATCGCCACCGCCGACCGCTTCTTCACAGAGCATCTTGGCATCCACAAACTGCTCGTGGTCAATGATGATGACGTCCTTTGTGGCCTCTTTACCCTGAGCGACATTGAGCGAATTGAGGAGGAGAGCCAGCGTTCGGTGAAACCGGCCCGCGACAGTGAATTCCGCCTGCTCTGCGGTGCGGCCATTGCCGCGCACCGCGACGAGACCGGTGCCCTCGACCGCGACCGTATACTCGGCCACGTAACTCGCCTTGTCGACGAAGGGGTCGATGCCATTGCCATCTCTACAGCGCACGGGTTTTCCAAAGGCGTCGGCGACACCATTCGCCTCATTCGGGAGCAGTTTAAAGACCTGCCACTGATCGCAGGAAATGTGACCAGTGCGGAGGGTGTGGATTTTCTGGCTGATGCCGGAGCCAACTGTATCAAAATCGGACAGGGGCCCGGTTCGATTTGTACCACGCGGGTTGTCGCCGGCGTCGGGATTCCGCAAATGACCGCCCTCTATATCGCCTCACAAGCCGCTGCGAAAAAAGGCGTCTCGATCCTCGCCGACGGCGGCATTTCGAAGTCCGGCGACATCGTGAAGGCCCTGACTCTGGCCGATGCAGTGATCTGCGGCGGCCTACTGGCGGGCTGTAACGAGGCGCCCGGACGGATCATCGAAATCAACGGAAAGTTGTATAAACAATACCGCGGCATGGGGAGTCAGGAAGCGATGCGCGATGGCTCCGCCGCCCGCTACGGACATGACCGTAAGGATGTCGCCACCAAGGCAGCCGCAGAGGGTATCGAAGCCCTCAAGGAATCCGTCGGTTCGCTCGACAGCGTTCTGCGGGAGTTAGTCGGTGGTGTACAGTCCGGCATGGGCTACCTCGGCGCGGCCGACCTCGCGACCCTGCGGCGTAAAGCACGCTACATCCGGGTCAGCCCGGCGGGCCAGCGCGAATCAGCCCCGCACGATGTGATTACCGTAAAAACCAGCTCGGAATCGAGCGAGCTCCAGTAAAGCCTTTCCCTTTTCAGGGCGCGCCGCTCGATGGTGGTGCGCCCGACCCCACCTTTCACAACAAGCCCCTTTTTTTTAATGGCCCTCATCCCGTTTTCCAGTCAGCTGATTGCCGACACCGGTATTTCCACCGGTGACGAAGGCAAAGGCCGCATCATCCTCGAACTTGTGAATGAAATTCGCGAAACCACCGGCAAACAGGATGCCGTGGGCGCAGTGATGAAGGTAAACGGAGGCTCCAACAGCGGGCATACCGTCGCCGGACTCAAACTCAATCTGCTACCCGGCGGGGTCGCCGATCCCCACATTCCCTACCTCACCATCGGCAGCGGCGTAGTGGCGGATCCGCGCAAGTTTCTCTGGGAGATCGCCTACGCTGAACAGCACGGCCACCAAGCGAAGGCACGGCTACGGATTGATGAACGCACCTTGGTTTCCGATGTATCCCACCGTTTGCTTGACCTCGCCTGGGAGGACTACCGCGTACACGTATTGAAGCAGGCTGCGCGAGGATCGACCGGACGTGGCATCACGCCCGCTTACCTCGATGAAGTTGGTCAGTTTCAGATCTACTACGACGATTTTCGCCGTTCAAAAGATACCTTTGCCGAGAAGATGCGGGCCCGAATCGCGCGGACCTTGAAAATCATTCGCCACGTCTGCGAAGTTCCGCAGGACCGCTGGGAAATCTTCTTCGACGTGCTGACCAAAGCCGAACAAAAGGCAAATCAGGAAATTATTGAAGCTGGCCAGTTACCGATGGAAAGTTTCGACTTCAGTCTCTTCCGCGCAGAGAGCGACGCGATTGACCTCAAAGTGGACGCGCTCATCGAAGCGTACTGGACCGCTGGGCAAGCCCTGACCGAGTGTATTTGCGACGTACGGGAGCTCACCCTCCAAGCGCTTGACGCGGGCAAATACGTGATCGGCGAGTTCGGGCAGGCTTACTGGCTGGATAAGCGCCACGGCTTCCCACCAAACGTGACCGCCTCGCACACCTTCACCCCTGAGTTTTTCCAGTCGGCCGGGATTCCGGCTCAAGCCGTGCATACCGTTGGCTGCTGTAAGGCTTACGATCCCAAAGTGGGTACCCACGCGTTCCTTACGGAGATCGAACTCGACCACCCACTGAGCCAACACCTGCGGAAAATTGAATTTGGGGCAACCACCGGACGCCAGCGCATGGTGGGATGGTTTGACGCGGTGGAAAAAGGAGATGCCCTCCGCTACGGTGGCTTTGAAGACCTTGCACTGAACA
>PWZW01000143.1 GCA_003567255.1 Puniceicoccaceae bacterium
ACACTCACCGTTATTTCCGATGCCGAGGCGAACGTCCGCCGAACCCGTAAACTCCCGAAATTTTCAGTCGAGGCCGTACCCCTGGATGATGCCAAAACCTTTGAATTGCTCAATACCGGACGCACCAATGGCGTTTTCCAACTCGAGTCCGGCGGTATGCAGAATGTCTGCCGACGTATTGGGCTGAGCCGATTCGAGGAAATTATTGCCCTCATTGCAATCTATCGCCCCGGTCCGATGCAGTTCATCGACCAATTTATTGAAGGAAAGAAGGATCCGGACAGCGTGGTTGTTCCCCACCCCTTGCTGAAGGATTTGGTCGCCGAAACCTACGGAGTCTTGATCTACCAGGAGCAGGTCATGCAATCCGCCCAAATCATCGCCGGCTACACCCTCGGCAACGCCGATATTTTACGACGGGCGATGGGTAAGAAAATCAAGTCCGTGATGGACGAACAAAAAGAAATTTTCATCGAGGGCGCCAAGCGGGTAAACAACATCGACCGCCGTACCGCCGAGGGCATTTTTGCCATTTTGGAAAAATTTGCTGAATACGGTTTCAATAAATCCCACTCCGCCGCCTACGCAATCCTGAGCTACCGAACTGCGTATTTAAAAGCCAACTACCCCGTGGAGTTCATGGCCGCGCTTCTGACCACCGAGCAGGGAAACGCCGACAAAATCGCACACTTCCTGGCGGAGTGTAATGCCATGTCGATCAGTATTCTCAGCCCGGACGTCAACGAAAGTTTCGGTACCTTTACTCCGCGGGTTGAGGGAGGCGAACACGCGATTCGCTTTGGTCTGGCCGCGATTAAAAGTGTCGGCGAAGGGGATGCCGACGCAATCATCCAGGAAAGGGAGGCTGACGGTCCCTATCAAAACTTTTCCGATTTCATTGTCCGCGTCACCGCACACGGGGTCACCCGGCGGGCTATTGAGGCCCTGATAAAGACGGGTGCCTTTGACTCGCTGGACGAGGAGCGAGCGGCAATCCTGGATTCGATCGACGCTGAACTGGCCAGCGCCAGCAGTCAACGCGCCGACCGGGCCGCCGGGCAGACCTCCCTGTTTGACAATATGGACGGTTTTGAAGCAAGCAGCCAAAGCGCTGCCAACGGGGCTGCCCGCGTTCCGCCCATGCCTTTGGCAGAAAAACTACAGTACGAAAAAGAGCTCCTCGGCTTTTACGTTTCGGGGCACCCGATGGACGCTTTTTCGGGGATTGACCGGGCTTTGGACGCCTTCGCCACTCCGGATGAACTCAACCTATACGCCGACCGCTCGACCATTCGGCTTTGTGGGATCCTGAGTAAGCTCCAGCGTAAATACACCCGAAAGGATAACAAGCCGATGGCGATCTTCAACTTGGCCACCCGCGATCAAACTTACGAGTTTATTGCCTTCCCGGAAGCTTACGCCCGCTTTGGAACACGTATTGAAGAAGGCATGCTTTGCCTCGTGCACGCCATCGTGGGTCGGAGAAATGGCGAACTCAGCCTGGCAGCCCACGAGATTTCCCCGCTGGAAACGGCAATTCCCCGATTGGTTCAACGCATTGTCTTTATCCTCAATCCGGTACCGGAGGCCGCCGCGTTTATCGAAGACCTCCGCGAGACCATTGATCGGGAGTATGGAGAAGTCCGCGTGGGTATAGCTTTTTTAATGGATGGAGAAATCCTCGAGGCGGATGTCCCCACTTCACTGACATGGGCCCTGTCCGGCCCCAGTTTAAAGCGTCTCCGCAAGCATCCGGCCTTCGCCGGTATCCGGGTGGAAACCGCCCCCATTCAGCACATTGATGATCGCAAACCATGGGAGAAGCGCCGGGGATAAGCATCGCCCAACAAGAGGAAACCCCTGGACGCGCCCATTTACCGCTTGATCTCAAGCCCAGAGGCCTTCGACACTAGGAAGATGAACCGTACGCTCACCATCGCTTGGACAACCTTGGATACGGAAAAGGCCGCGCATACGCTGGCGCATCAGCTTCTCGGGACAAAGCTCGTCGCCTGCATTCAAGTTGAGGGTCCTATCCGTTCATTTTACCCGTGGAAGGGCAAAATCGAAAATGAGCTTGAATATCGGCTCGTTCTGAAATTTCCAAGCGACCACCTCGATCCTGTGCGCGAGGCCGTACACAGCCTGCATCCATACGAAACGCCCCAATGGATTGCTGTGGAGGCCAGCGATGTGGGTACGCCATATGCACAATGGGCTTTCACCGAAACAAAAGCACATTGAGTTTGAATCCGCGGTCAGCCCACCCCATGCTTCACATTTTTTTATAAAGATGCAGCAAATCACTCCAGAAATTCGTTCCGAAATCGAAGAAATTACCCGCCGCGCCGGTCATTTGTGGAGGTATCTTTGACGGGGATAAAGCGCTTGTAGAACTCGAACGGGTCGACGCCCGAATGGCGTCACCGGGTTTTTGGGATAATCAAAACGAGGCTCAAAAGGTCATTGCCGAGGCCAACCGGATCAAGGCCCGAGTGAATCCTGTGCGTGCGTTTCAGGCTGAGATTGAGGACTTGACGACGCTGCTTGAACTGGCGGATGAGGGAAGTGCCGAGGAGGCAGAGTCCGTCGCGGCAGAAATTTCCGAAGCCAGCAATCGGCTGCGGGCGAAGCTCGATGAGCTGGAACTGGCCTCATTCCTTAACGAACCGCTGGATGGCTGCAATGCCATCGTCACGGTACACGCTGGCGCAGGTGGCACGGAATCCTGCGACTGGGCCAATATGCTCTTTCGGATGTACACGCGGTGGGCCGAAAAGGAAGGCTATACCGTCGATATCCAGGATGTGCTCGACGGCGAGGAAGCGGGAATCAGCAGCGCAACCTTCCGCGTCGTCGGTCCCAACGCCTACGGCTACAGCAAAGCCGAGCGTGGCGTCCATCGCCTCGTGCGGATCAGCCCTTTTGACTCGAATGCCCGCCGCCACACTTCCTTTTCCTCGGTCGATGTGATCGCGGAAATCGAAGATGACCTGCAGGAGGACATCGACATTCCGGAAAATGAGCTACGGGTCGACACTTACCGGGCCAGCGGCAAAGGGGGCCAGCACGTCAACCGAACCGACTCGGCGGTGCGCCTGACTCACCTGCCCACCGGTATTGTCGTCACCTGCCAAAACGAACGCTCGCAGATCAAGAACAAGGCCACAGCGATGAAAACCTTGAAATCCCGGATCTACGAAAAGCGACTCGACGAGAAACGGAGCGAAATGGAACGGTTCTACGGCGAGAAGGGTGAAATCGCTTGGGGAAATCAAATCCGCTCCTACGTTTTCCAGCCTTACCAGATGGTTAAGGACTTGCGTACCGGAGTGGAAACCGGAAATGTTGACGCGGTAATGGACGGTGACCTCAACGCATTCATCCACGCTTGGCTGCGTGCCGGTGGCCCCGTTTCCCGGAAGGCCGCGGAGGACCGCGAATTCGGCAACGATTAATCCGCTATGAGTGAGCTCAAAGATGGCCTCAGTTACGAAACAGCGAG
>PWZW01000110.1 GCA_003567255.1 Puniceicoccaceae bacterium
CGCCGGTCCACGGTGGATACGTCATAACTCACCAATACCATCATGTGATTCCCCTATTTCCAAATAAAAGGTGGATACGCATCAAGATCACCGCGCAGGCGGCGTGCCAGCAGCATCGCTTGCGCGTGGAACAGCAGCCCAATCGGCATCGTCTCATCCAGGAAGGGATGCTTAATCTCCTCCTGCTTGCGTTTCTGATAGGCGACCAGTAACGCTTTCCGTGTGTCGTCGGTCATTTCCACCGCGCCGGACTCGGTCCGTTTGAATCCCTTGGCCTGAACCTGTTTCAAATTCACCAAGGACAAGACCAACCGGTCCGCGAAAAAGGGGCGGAACTCTTCCATCACATCGAGCGCCAGGCTTGGCCGACCGGAGCGGTCGCGGTGAAGAAAACCAACCTGTGGGTCCAGCCCGACGGCCTCCAGCGCTCCTACCATGTCATGCGCCAACAGCATGTAGGTGAACGAGAGCAGCGCGTTCAAGTTGTCGAGTGGCGGACGGCGACTGCGTTCCGTGAACCGAAATGCCTCTTTCTGGTTCGTGACCAGATGATCGAATATCCCGAAATAGATGCGTCCCGCATCGCCCTCTTTCCCACGCACCGCATCCACATCCTCACACTGTTTCACTTCGTCGAGCATACGGCCCATTCGCAGGACGGCGGCGCGAAGTTCCGTGGCCCCGCTCTGTTCCGGCCGATCTCGCAGCGCCCGTTGCAGTGTCGTACGCGCATTGGCGATTTTCGCGGTCACCACAGTTTGTGCGATGGCCAGCGTATGGGATGGATCGTCTGCCCAGCGATACTGCTCGCGTCGCAGCAAGACGTTGCCGGAAACGGGTCCCTGAACCCGTGCCAGAAAGCGTCCGTACTGGCTCAGGAAGCTGACGCCTACGCGGTTTTGCGCGCAGTGTCCCAGCAGAAACGGGCTGCACAAGACATTGCCGAAGCACACGATGCCGCCGAGCGTGTGCATCGGTACCCGCAGTCTCACTTCCTGCTCAACTGATACCACCACCGACTCCCCCTCCTTGTTAAGGTAAGCGCCTTGGGTGGTTACAAAAAGCGTATTCAGGAATTTTTTCATGGCTGGGTCATTTTTTGCCAATAGGCCTGCGCCGACTTGGAATGGGCCACGGTTTTGGGTTTACAGATATCAAACAAAGAACAGGCGTCGCATTTCTTTTCGTAGCGGGCGGCGGGTGTCATGCCCGCCTGCACCAAGCGGTGCAAGGCGTCGGCGGTCTCCTCGACCAACTGGCGCAAGTCGGCCTCGAATATCACCGGATGGCGCCGGCGTGGTCGCCCGTAGAAAAGCGCGCCTTCCGGTATGGATGCAGATAACATTTCCTCCAGGCACATCGCCTGGGCGCACAATTGCACCTCGTCAGCACTGTGTGGCTTCGGTTTGCCCCGCTTATATTCCACGGGGTATGGCTGTGGAGGGCCAGTAGATTGTTGATGAAACTCAACCACGTCCGCTTGGCCGATCAGCCCCAACCTTAAAGAGCGGATACGCAGGCCGCGTACGATGCGCACGGGCCCTCTCGATTCCGACCCGCCCTCATGCGCACGTTCGTGCAGCACGCGCCCTTCAGCCGTGAACCGGTTTTCGGCCCACTGCTGTTCCACATGAATCAGCGCACATTGGCGCGGGCAGAACAGATAGTGCTGCAGGGCGGACAGGGGGAGTAGATCGTTTTCAGAAAACCGGTCTTTCGCTCCCGCTGCGGTTTTCACTACGCCTTGCCCCGCCGCCGCAACCGTGCCGCCAGCATGCGTTCCGCCACTCCCCCGTGCTCGATAAAATCCTGCTCAAGGCGTTTTTTGAGTCGGTCGAGAAGATAGTTGGCCTGAAAAACAAGACAGATGGCCGTGTTGGCTGCTACCTCGGGCGATCGATCTTCAATATAGGACCTATAATTTTTATAGGACCTATTCTGCAGATAAGCCATCTGCCGAATTTCCTGCGCCCGCTCATCGTCTTTTCTCCATTGCGCAAGGCCGCGTTGGCGGAGAAAGTCCTGATAGTCGGCCAGCAGTTCCTCAAAACTGGCTCGCGCCACTCCAATCAAACGCAGTTCGGTTTTGCTGGAGGTGCCGGCCGCTGCGCTGCCCTCCACGATATTTTGTTTTCCGCTGCGTGCCGCCTGCACCATTTGATCATGCGTTCGTGAACGTAATGAAATGAACCGGTTGCAGAATGCCACGGTCGCATCATAGGCAATCTCGGCCGCCTGATGCGCCTTCAACCCGGCGTAACCACTGTGCGGGTGCATTATTTCCGTCTCGCGGCCACCTGTAGGCGTCAAGTGTGCCAGTGCCTTCGTTGCCGCGTCACGCACTTCGCGATCCGGATCACACACCAGTCCGTTCAGTTCCGTCCGCAAATGAGCCAGATCAAGGAGCCCTCCGAGGTGCGCACCAATGGCGCGCACCCCGGGGTCCGGATGCCCCAAAAGTCTCGCAACGTGACCAGCTACTTCACGGTGAACCATAATCTCCCCGCGCTCACAGCATCTCGATCAACTCGACGCCATCTGGCAGCGACCCCTCCACCTTCACCTCGTAGTCGGTAAAGGAACGAGGCGGTTTGGAATCGTCTTTGAGGTGGACATGGACGGCTTCCAACAGCATGTGTGAAGGTGCATTGCCGAGCGATTCCTGGTGCTTGAACACCACAAGCTTGCGGGCAGCCATACTGCCTGCGGGCCGGGCGGCCGACTGGTCAAACTGGAACGCATTCTTGAGCGCCTCCCAAAGAAGATCCAAGTCGTCTTTACCGAACCCCGTCTTATCCGCCAGGAACGGATTGACGAAACCGTGGGCGCGGTACAGACCGTACGGAATGGTAAATTTACGGCCCATGGTGCGCTCTTTCTCTTTGTCCGCCACTTTTGTGACCGAACTCCGGGTAATCGAATGCTCAGAGGCTATAACGGGATCGATGGACCGCGCAAATGACATTTGGACTGGACCTCTAACCTGTCCGCAATTCACCTCGGTGGCCATGACGGCCCCGAAGGTCCGGATATCGAAAAAAGTCTTGCACATGTAGTCTGTCAATTCTTTTGCTTTAGCCGCGTCTTTTGGCAACTTCTTCGACTCTGGTTTGAGATCGTGGGCCTCGTATGCCTCTGCGTGCAGTTCGTTCAAAACGGCCCCTTCGGAGAAATAGATCCGCTGCCCTTTCATCGCAGCAAAATTGCGGATTTTTCTTTTCAGGCACACATCGGTCACCAGCCCCTCACCGGTTTCGGGGTCCACGCGTGGCAGGTTGCCGGCATCGGGGTCCCCGTTGGGGTTGGCATCTTTCACATCAAACAAATATACGAAGTCATAACGCTTCATTCTGCATTCTCCTCTTGGTTGGTTTTATTGGTTTTTGCCGTCCATAGTTCTTTCATTTGGTGATAGTACCCCAAGGCAAACAGGCCTTGGTCGGTCAGGTTCAAATGTGCGGGGAA
>PWZW01000148.1 GCA_003567255.1 Puniceicoccaceae bacterium
GTGGTCGCCGCCTGCCACATCAAAACCACGGTGGAAACGCTCCTTTCCGATGCCAGCGATTTTCCGGATAACCTGCGCCTGCGCACCTCGCAACTGCGCATTGGCAATGGTTTTGGTATGATCGTGCGCTGTGCCGTTTCGGAGCTACCGCGTTATCCCGGGTTGTCAGAAGACGGCACGGTGCACCCTTGCCACCACGGTTTACAGCTACTTTGCCCATCAAGGCAGGCCTTGGATCATGCTTACGCCGACTACCTTGCCGGACGCCCACCCGAAAAGCCCCTCCCCTTGGCGATGACCTTCTCCGCAATTGACCCAAGCATCGCTCCGGAGGGTAAGCATACCCTGTTTATTTGGGGTCAATACCATCCTTACGAACTGGCCAACGGAGAAAACTGGGACGATATCCGCGACCGGGAAGCAGATAAATTGATTGCCGCAGTCGACGCTTATGCTCCCGGTGTGGCTGCCAGCGTGATCGACCGTTACGTGCAGACCCCGCTCGATATTGAGCGCCTGCACGGGCTGCACCGGGGCAATGTGATGCACCTTGAAATGAGCCTCGACCAGATGTTTACCTTTCGTCCGATGCCAGAGCTCTCCTCCTACAAAGTCCCTGATATCACGGGGCTTTACCTGACGGGAGCAAGTACTCACCCTGGAGGGGGCGTCTGGGGCGCGAGCGGCCACAATACTGCAAAAGTCGTCCTGAAAGAGCGCCGGAAGTGGCGCTGAGCTGGATAATAAAAAAAGCGGCAACCCACAATGGATTGCCGCTTTGCTAAAGAGTTATGTTAGCCCCGGGAGGCTAACTCACAGACGCTAGGCCTCAGGCTTTTCCTCGGGAGCAGCTTCTTCTCCGTCAGCAGCCTTGGCATCTTCGAGAGCGGCGCGGCGGGAAAGGCGCACGCGGCCCTTGTCGTCGATGCCGACACACTTGACCATCATTTCGTCGCCCAGTTTGCAGATGTCCTCGGTCTTGTTGACCCGGAAATCGGCGAGCTCGGAGATGTGGACAAGGCCTTCCTTGCCGGGCAAGCACTCGACGAACGCGCCGAAGTCCTTCACCGCACGAACGATACCGCGGTAGATCTTGTCCACCTCGATGTCTCCGGTGCAGAGATCCACTTCCTGGATCGCGCGATCCATCGACTCTTTATTGGTCGCAAAGATGAGGACCCGCCCGCTGTTATCGTCATCAATATCCACTTGGGCACCGCTAACCTCGGTGATGCGGCGGATATTTTTCCCGCCGGGACCGATCAGCGCACCGATCTTCTCGGGGTTGATTTGGACGGTGTGGATCCGCGGCGCGTGCTCACGCAGCTCCTTGCGGGCGTCGGGCATGGACTCACCCATGATACCGAGGATTTTGCGCCGGGCATCGCTGGCTTGCGCGATGGCATCGCGAGCGATGTCGAAAGGCAGGCCGGGGATCTTCAGGTCGAGCTGGAATCCGGTGATGCCGTCTGTGGTGCCGGCAATCTTGAAGTCCATATCACCGAAATGGTCCTCTGCACCGAGAATATCGGTCAGGATCACCGACTTGGTGATTTTACCGTCGG
This sequence comes from Puniceicoccaceae bacterium, assembly GCA_003567255.1. Taxonomy (GTDB): domain Bacteria; phylum Verrucomicrobiota; class Verrucomicrobiia; order Opitutales; family Coraliomargaritaceae; genus T3Sed10-183. The sequence goes on from PWZW01000148.1 coordinate 1,566, forward strand.
CATCCCGCTCGGAGACGAGCCCCGCGGAAATACCGGCCACCGGTGCAATGATCGGAACACCGGCATCCATCAGCGAGAGGCAACCCCCACAGATCGATGCCATGGAGGTCGAACCGTTTGAGCTCATCACCTCGGAAACGAGGCGGATCGCATAGGGGAACTCGTCCTCCGGTGGGATAATGGGCAGGAGGGAGCGCTCGGCGAGCGCACCGTGACCAATCTCGCGACGACTGGTGAAGCCGAAGCGGCCTGCCTCTCCGGTTGAGAAAGGAGGGAAGTTGTAGTGTAGGATGAAGGACTTTGAGGTCGCTCCACCTGTCAGGCCATCGATGTCCTGAGTGTCGCGGCTCGTTCCCAGTGTACTGATGACCAGCGCCTGAGTTTCGCCACGGTTGAAGAGGGCAGAGCCGTGAACTCGTGGGAGCAAGCCGGTATCACAGGAAATCGGACGCAGGTCCTTGGCTCCCCGTCCGTCGACGCGTTTGCCGGTGTCGAGGATGTTTTGGCGATAGAGCTTCTCCTGAATTTCGTCAAAAGCACTGCCGAGGCTGGAGGCATCGTAACCGTTTTCACCGAACTTTTCGTTCAAGGCCTCTTTGGTTTCCTTAATGATGACCTCGGTCGCTGCTTTCCGGTCGGAGTAGCTGTCGCACTTCAAGGCTTCCTTGACCTTGTCTGCGGCAAACTCCTCACAAAAAGCGAGAACTTCTGGTGCAGTCTGCACGAGCGGGTACTCCTTTTTCGCTTTGTCGACCATTTCAGCCAACTTCTTTTGCGCAGCGATGAGCGGTTGAATTGCCTTTTGGCCGTACTCCAGCGCTTCAAAAAACCGATCTTCGCTGATGAAGTCGGCACCGCCTTCGATCATGAGCATTTCGGTTTCGCTCCCGACATACACGAGGTCGAGATCGGAATCGAGCATCTCCTCGTGCGTTGGGTTGGTGATGAACTCACCGTCAATCTGGCCGACGCGGACGCAGCCGACAGGCCCATCCCAAGGAATGTCGGAAATCAAGAGCGCGGCACTGGCACCGTTGACCATCAGCACGTCTGGCTCATTGATGGAGTCGGTCGAGAGCAGCATACCGATGACCTGCACCTCATTCATGAAGCCCTTGGGGAAAAGGGGCCGAAGCGGCCGATCGCAAAGGCGGGAGGTCAGGATTTCCTTTTCGGAAGGTTTGCCCTCGCGTTTGAAATATCCACCCGGGAAACGACCCGCAGCGGAAAATTTTTCGCGGTAATCAACCGTGAGAGGGAAGAAGTCCTGGCCGGGGCGCAGGGACGATGCGGCAGTGGCGGAGACAAATAGCTCGGTTTCGCCCTGCGATATGGTGACGGCACCGCCAGCCAATTTGGCCAAGGTACCGGTGGAGAGCTCGATGTTGAGCTCGTCGATCTTTACGGAGTATTCCTGTTTCATTCTATACGTGTGTGTGTTTATGCTTTGCCGTGGTGGCTGCGTCAGATGGGGATGGGACCCAGACTGCCGCCAAAATCCGATTTCGGATTTTTGAGAAAGGGGTTGAGATAAAAGAAAGCGCCGGACAACCAGTGTCCGGCGCCTGCACGCTTAGCGGCGTAGTTTTAGCTTTTCGAGCACTGCGGTGTACTTCTTGAAGTCGGTCCGCTTGAGGTAGTCGAGGAGCTTACGACGACGGGCCGTCATGGCAATAAGGCCACGGCGACTGTGGAAGTCCTTCCGGTGAGTACGGAGGTGCTCGGTAAGGTGCGCTACCCGCGCGGTGAGCAAGGCAATTTGAACCTCGCAGGAACCGGTGTCCTTTTCGTGGATACGGTTGTCGGCAATGATGCTTTCTTTATTAACTGATTCTGACATGTTTGTTTTGTGCTGCATGATTTGGAGATCTCGCTTTTGCGAAA
>PWZW01000007.1 GCA_003567255.1 Puniceicoccaceae bacterium
TCATTCCGCTTTGCAGTCTGCACCCTTTTCTGTATCTTTACATTATGGCTAAGAACATACAGTGCAGTTTATGTAGCAATGATGCTACGGTGCATCTTACGCAGATTGTGAATAACAAAATCCACAAGGTGGATTTGTGTGAATCATGCGCCCAGAAAAAGGGAGTGACCAGCGCTGAGGGATTTTCTTTGGCCGACCTGCTCTCCAAGGCGCACATTTCCACGGAAAAGACAGAAAAGGACGTTGCTTGCCCCCGTTGCGGATTTACGACGGCGGATTTTCGCCGTACCGGGCGCCTCGGTTGCCCTGCTTGCTACGAACCTTTCAAGGGGCTGTTGCTACCCGTTTTGGAGGACATGCATGCTGGCTTGGTTCATGCAGGTAAGGTCCCGCAGCGCTCGATCAATCGCCTTGAACGGAAGGCGGAGCTGGAAAAACTACAGCGTGCTTTGGCACGTGCGGTCGAAGAGGAGGCCTATGAGGAAGCCGCCAAGTTTAGAGACAAAATTCGACAGTTTGAAGGAGTCCCCGAAGAGGCGGAGAAGCGATGATTGAATCTATCATAAACTGCAAGGGTGCAGAGCTCACTCAATCGGCAAAGGGTTCGGGTCCCGTCTTCTTGAGTACCCGCGTTCGTCTCGCTCGCAACTTGGTCAGTGAGGTCTTTCCTGACCGCGCAACCAAAGCCCAGCGCCAGCAAATATTCTCTCGCTGCTCGGCCTCACTGGCGAGCTTGAAAACGTTGCAGGGCGCCGCAGTTTTTGAAGTGGAAGCGCTCAGCGAACTGGAGCGAAAAGTTTTGATCGAGCGGCATTTGGTCAGCCGAGAACTCTGTGAAGCTGATCGAAGCTCCGCGGTGATTATCAGTATGGACCAGTCCAGTTCTGTGATGATTAATGAAGAGGATCACCTCCGGATCCAGTTGTTGCGGACCGGCTTTCACTTGAAGAAAGTTTGGAGCGCCATCGATGCTTTGGACACCGCACTTGAGGAACACATTGACTACGCCTACTCCCCGGAGCTTGGCTACCTGACTGCTTGCCCGACCAACTTGGGCACCGGGATGCGGGCCTCCGTGATGATGCACCTGCCCGGCCTCGTTTATGCCGAACACATGGAAAAAGTGGTTCGCTCCGTAAACCAGCTCGGCCTTACCGTTCGCGGGCTCTTCGGGGAGGGCTCCGATGCCACCGGGCACATTTTTCAAATTTCGAACCAGCAAACCCTCGGTGAGGAGGAGGTGGCGATCTTGTCCCGCCTGGACAAAGTATTGCGGACAATTAAGGACCACGAGATCAACGCCCGCTACCGTTTGCTGGAATCGGAGTCCGAACGGGGCAAATTGCTCGACCAGATCGGACGGGCCTACGGAATCCTTGAAAATGCCCATATTCTTTCCTCTAATGAGGCTATGAACCTGCTCTCACTGCTTCGACTGGCAGTTGACTTTAGCCTACTCCCAGAGGAATTTCGTGCGACCGTGGACCGGCTTTTTATAGAGTGTCAGCCCGGCCATATCCAATTTTATGCGGGGCATGATTTTGAGCCCGATCATCGGGACTTTGTGCGTGCGGAAAAGCTGCGCAGCGAAATGCGGAACCTTCCGCCCCTAAATTTTGACAATCTAGTGCAATCGAAGTAACCAAAAAGCCTGTAGTGTTATGGAACCAATGAACAATTTCACCCCCCGCGCGCAGCAAGTGCTCGCCCTCGCCCGTAAAGAAGCCGATCGCTTTCACCACAACTACGTGGGGACCGAGCACCTCTTGCTCGGGCTGATTAATCTCGGCCAAGGCGTAGCGGTTAACGTCCTCCAGAAAATGGGGCTGGATTTGGATACCGTCCGTAACGCTGTTGAGCAGCAGGTGGGCACGGGGCCAGAGAGTAAGCCTTCCGGGAACATACCGTACACTCCCCGCGTGAAAAAAGTTTTGGCCTTGGCGGGTAAAGAGGCGAAGGCACTGAACCATTCCTACGTCGGCACAGAGCACATCCTTTTGGGTTTGCTCCGCGAGGGTGAAGGCGTCGCGGCCCGTGTTTTGAAGTCGCTTGATGTCGATATCGAACGCTGCCGAAACGAAATTCTCTCGGAGCTGGATCCCAACTTTTCAGGTGATCCGGAAGGAGCTTCAGCGGCAGGTGCTGGAAGCGGTGCTGCGCCCGATGAGCGGGGCAAGGATAGTAAAACCCCAGCGCTCAAGGCGTTTGGGCGTGACCTCACAGAACTCGCTAAAAAAGGTGAACTGGATCCGGTGATTGGTCGTAAGAATGAGATTCGCCGGGTCGTTCAAATTCTCTGCCGCCGCACCAAAAATAACCCTGTGTTGATTGGGGAGGCCGGCGTAGGCAAAACGGCCATCGTTGAAGGGCTTGCCCAAGAAATCGCCTCCGGAATTGTGCCTGAAATCCTCGCGGACCGACGGGTCATCACCCTTGACCTAGCGCTGATGGTGGCCGGTACCAAGTACCGCGGACAGTTTGAAGAGCGCATCAAGGCGGTGATGGACGAGATTCGCAGGATCAAGAATGTCATTATCTTCATTGACGAGCTCCACACCATTGTGGGTGCGGGCGCTGCGGAAGGGGCCATGGATGCCTCAAACATTTTCAAACCGTCTCTCAGTCGTGGAGAGCTTCAGTGCATCGGTGCCACTACGCTTGCGGAGTACCGGAAGTACATCGAAAAAGACAGCGCGCTCGACCGCCGTTTCCAGTCGGTGAAGGTGGAGGCTCCTTCTGTCGAAGATACGGTGCGCATCCTTCGGGGTATCCGCACCAAGTACGAGGAACATCATAAGGTGACTTACTCAGACGAGGCGCTCGAACTTGCGACCAAACTTTCCGAGCGCTACATCACCGCACGCTTTTTACCGGATAAAGCTATCGATATCCTTGATGAGGCCGGCTCCCGTGCCCGTATCGAATCCCTCAAAAAACCACCGGAAATCGATAAGATGAGTGACCGGATCGAGGAGGTTTGCGCCAAGAAAGAAGACGCCATCAGTAAGCAAAACTTCGAGGAGGCGGCGAGTTTCCGGGACGAGGAAAAACGTCTCAGGAAAGAGCAGGAAGCCGTCATCGCAAAGTGGAAAGAGGAGCGCGAGGAAGTGAAAATAACCGTCGGCGAAGACGAGATGCTACAAGTGGTCGCCGATTGGACCGGTATCCCTCTCTCCCGCATGGAGCAAAAGGAAAGCCAGAAACTGCTCGCACTTGAATCCGAACTTCAAGGGGAGGTTATCGGCCAAGACCGTGCCACGGAGGTCATTTCCAAAGCGCTTCGTCGGTCCCGTGCCGATCTTAAAGATCCCAAGCGCCCGATCGGGTCCTTCATGTTTCTTGGGCCCACCGGCGTGGGAAAGACGCTTCTCGCCAAGGTGCTCGCTGAAAAAATGTTTGGAGATCAGGATGCAATCATCCAAATCGACATGTCCGAGTACATGGAGA
>PWZW01000101.1 GCA_003567255.1 Puniceicoccaceae bacterium
ATTATGCCTAGTTTACGCACATCCAATCGCTATTTAGCGACGAAAAGCCCGGGTCAAATCAGTGACCAGCTGAAGGTCCGTGTCTATGACTCTTCGGTTTTTGAGGGCGTGCATTTGAAGAAGAATCATGCCTTGGTAGCTCTTTCCAAGGCTTCTCGGAAGAAAGCCGCCAAGGCATTGTAATTGCATTCATAGCCAAGAATGACTGCTTCGAGATAGCGTTCTCGATTCTTTTGACTCTCCTTTCGACCTGAAACTAGACAATCTTTGAAGCGGGCTATTCAGCACTCGTTTCGAATCGGATAAATTGCTGGAACAGTGGGCTCGTGCAGACCCGCTCCGGTCGCGGGTAATACTTATCCTTAGACCATTGAACCTCCAGTAGACCCCATTGGTGCAAGGGGCGCACGAAGTAGCGCTCAACGACGTCACTAGTGTCCATTAAATTTTGCCCGTCGAGGGCCTGCTGTAAGCGCTGCCGATTCAGTGGATGAAGCAGTTCGTCGGCGAAGGAGGACATATTGAGCCAACGCTGTGCTTTGAGAGAGAGCGGGTAGAGCAGGAAATTGATCTCATGTTGAATCCAATCCACATCGATTCCGTAAGGATGGAGGTAGCCGATATTGTATTTCCGGAAATAGGCATCGAAGAGTTTGACGAAAAGTCGCCCGGCGTTGGCCGCTTCGAGGAGCGCGGCGTGTTTTTTTACGAATCGGATCATCCCTTTTCGTTTTACCAGCAGACCGGCTACTTGGGCGACGATACGGCCCTCGTGCAGCTCGGAAAAATCGGGCTCGTTCACCACCTTGTTGTAGCGTAACAATGCTTCCTTCGCATCGGTGCTGAGAAGCGGGTCGATCATGGATTCGACAAATTGGCGGTTGAAATTGCCCCGGGCGGTTGCCTTGACCCCGTCGGCTTCATGGACGGCCAGCAGCATAGTACGAATTTCCTGGAAGGTTTTGGAATCTTTCAGATTCGCCAGTCCCAGGTTGGCATCAAACTGAACGGGGGGAGCCGGGGGTATTCCACTCGTGACGCAGCGCGTAGCACATTGCCGGCGTGTAGCCTTGGAGCTCAGCCTGGGGCGTGTGGTTATAGTCATCCGCCTGCGCTTTCAAGGCCTCATTGATACTGAAGAGATCAGAGGCCGCGTTGCTTTGGAGTGTCGCCTCCAGCTTTTTACGCAGTCCTTCAGGTAAGTTGCTGTTGAAATTGACCATGGTCGGATAGGTTTGTGTATGTTTCCATCTCGGCTTTAGAGCATCAGGATTGCCTCAAATCGCAAGCACGACGGTGCAAGGCTTAATGCTCAATCGGAATTTTGTTTGCCCGGCACCAGTCCAGAAGGGCCTTGCGTGTGGCTTCGTTCTCGAACTCATACCATTGATCGAGTAGCTCGTTGCGACCCAGGAAATCCTTCCAGCGGCGGTAAGCACCCTTTCGCGCAAAAATCTCCCTGACTTTGGCTTCGAGCCCGGGAATTTTCAGTTCGACGAAGCGCCAGACCAGTCGGGTGCCGAGGTCCAAATCATATTTATCCGGCAAGGGCAGGAAGTCATCGTTGTCTTCGATGTCCTCTACCGGACAGGGCTCACCCGTAAGGGATTCGGCATCGTGGACGAGGCGTCCGTCCAACCTGGAGATGTAGGTTCGATCGTCCTCCACGGGGTTGGAAAAAGCCAAAGCCATCTCCAGCTCGTCGAGTTTGCTGATATTGGGATAATCGCTCGTAGAGTGCATACGATATAGCTCGTTCGCCGATGGTATCAAAATATTTTTGAAGATCGGGATCTCACAAAAACACCGGTCAAAGCTCATGTAGCCGAAGCGCTTTCGCTTTGGACCCGAGCCGATATGTAGCCGAAGCGCTTCCGCTTTGGACTCGGGCCGATCATGCTTTGGACCCGAGCCGATATGTAGCCGAAGCGCTTCCGCTTTGGACCCGAGCCGATCATGCTTTGGACCCGAGCCGATATGTAGCCGAAGTGCTTCCGCTTTGGACCCGGGCTAAGCTCATACCAACCACCCCGTCTCGCTGCGCGAGCCACCCCTCCTATCGGAGCAGGAGGGGAGTTTAATGGGCAATTACTTTTGAGAAATGTAATACGTGTAGGATTACGTTTTGGAGGTTCTAAATCTCGCTGCGCTTGCGGTGCACTTCCAGAAAGTCCGGCATCTTATTGGGGTGGAGGGCTCGAAGGAAATCCTCAGCGGGCAGGCAAAGCACGCCATCCCGAAGAAAGCGTTCGGTGCCGCGATAGAGGAGGATGCGCTGGCAGGTTGGATAATCTTCGCCAAATGCTCTCAATGGACGCAGATCGTGTGGGCGCACCCTGGCGGAATTTTTAACCTCAAACGCATAGATGCCGGATTCACCATAGACCACAAAATTAACTTCTACCTTAGAGCGCGTTTGCCAATAGTAGAGCGAGTGGTTGCCATTTGAATAATCGCACCATGCCCGAAGGTGTTGGGCGACGAGGCCTTCCAGGGCGGCCCCGTCGATTTCCTCAGGCGCGTCCAGTGGCCCCTTTGGGCGATTCGCCCTAAAGACACCGGTGTCAAAAAAATAAAATTTAGGATGAGCCGCCAGTTCGCGTTGGGCGCGTTTGGAAAAAACTTCCAGACGGAAGCCAAGCAGTAAGTCTTCGAGGATTTCCAGATACCCTTCGCAGGTCTTCCGTTTAACCTGACACTCGCGGGAAACATTACTCAGATTCAAAACGGCGGCGTGCGAGAAACTCATCGCCTCCAAAAAGCGGGCGAAGGCACCGACATCCCGCACCAAACCTTCCATCTGCACTTCTTCACGCAGATAGAGGCCGTTGTAGGCGGCCAGTGTGGCGCGCGGGTCTTTGGCTCCCCACACGACTGGCAACATGCCATGATCTAGCGCCCGTCCGAGATCAAAGCGGCTACCCAGCTCAGTGGCCATGTAGGGGTGGATGGTCACGTGGAGCGCCCGCCCGCCCAGGAGGTTGACGCCGGCGCGTCTTAACTTTCGGGCACTGGACCCAGTGAGCACAAACTGCTGGCCTGATTTTTCCTCGATCAACGAATGCACGACTTCCAGCAATTCCGGTAGCTTTTGCACTTCGTCCAGAACGACCTGTTGTCGATTTCTATTCCCTCGGGCCAGCTCCGAAAGTTTCTCCGGATGGGCAGCCAATTCCCGATGAACGACCGGATCGAGCAGATCAATCCGTAGGGCTTCAGTGAAATGATGTTGAGTCCATGAGGTTTTCCCGGTTCCCCTCGGCCCAAGTAAGAAGAAATGATCCTTCGGGCAGGCAAGAAAACGATTTAAGTATTCCATAATGAGGCGCAAAATGGCGAAATAGGTGCCATTTGTCAAGCTTTGTCCACTGTCATAGCTACGCGGGAATTGGCTGACAAATCACGGGTTTCTGAACACATCAGTCCGGAGAGCGGCCATACTTGAGC
>PWZW01000184.1 GCA_003567255.1 Puniceicoccaceae bacterium
AAAGAGATCGCCAAAGAGCTCGAGCAGCGGCTGGTTGGCAAAGCTCATGAGTCCGGCGTGGCCAAGTCCGATTTCGAGGTCTTCAATGTCATTGATCTGGATGCTCAGGTCACCAAGGCTGGCGAAGAGGCAAAAATTACCTTCACGGTGGATGTGCTTACTGAATTTGAGCTACCAACCTACAAGGGGCTCGCCATTGAGCCGGTGGACAATGCCGTGAGCGACGAGGAAGTCGAACAAACCATTGACCGGATTCGCGGTCAGCGTGCTGAATTCAATGAGGTGGAGAAAGCCGCTGCCGAGGGTGACTATGTACGCTGCAGTTACGAAGGAAAGATTGATGACAAGCTGATCAGCGAAATTGCTCCTGACGCAGCAATTTATGGCACCCAAAAGATGACTTGGGAAGAAGCGGGCAGTAAGGATGCGCCGGGTGTGCGCGCCGTGGTCGATGGCTTGGTGGGGATGAGTGCGGGAGACGAAAAGACGGTTGAGATGGACTTTCCAGCCGATTTCGAAGTCGCTGCCCTCGCCGGGAAAAAAGCCACCTACACGGTGAAGGCGGAAGAAGTCCGCGAGCGCATTTTACCTGAGCTCGACGATGCCTTTTTGGAGAGTGTCAAAGCGGAAAGCGAGGAAAGCTTCCGCGATCAAATCAAAAACGATTTGGTCCGCCAGAAAGAGAACCAGGGACGAAGCCAACAGCGTGAGGCCATTGCCAAGCAGTTGCTCGCTGCAGTTGACTTTCCGCTTCCAGAGAGTGGGCTTGAAAGCGAAACGCAGGCGGTGTTGCGCGACTACATGCAGCAAAACATGCAGCGCGGAGTGCCTGCTGAGGAGTTTGAGAAAAATAAGGAGGCCTTGTACGAGGGTGCTGCCAAGGCAGCGCACGATCGCCTAAAAAACCGTATCATCATGCTCAAAATCGCAGACAAGGAAAAGATCCAAGTCAGCAACGAGGACCTCAGTCAAATGATCATGAACGAGGCGATGATGACCCGCGTCGCACCAGAAAAACTGGTTAAGGAACTGCGGAAGGATCAAAACCGGGTTCAGCAGATGCGTCGCGAGGCGCTCCTCGGCAAAACTATGGATTTTCTATACAAGGAAGCGGTCGGCGGAGATGCCGCGACCAAGGCTGACTGATCAGTGAATTCCGTTTGCTAAACAGCGAGCTTTTGCTTAGCCTCTCGGTTTTCCACCCATCAAATCATTATACACTGTGAGTTACGTTCCACTGCCAACTGTTTACGAACGCGAAGGGCGCACCGAGCGCGCTTGGGATATTTATAGCCGCTTGTTGCGGGATCGGATCATTTTTATCGGTACACCGATCAATGACTTCGTCGCCAACGCGGTCATCGCCCAATTGCTTTTTTTGCAAATGGAGGATCCCAAAAAGGACATCAGCCTCTACATTAACTCTCCGGGAGGCAGTGTGACGGACGGTATGGCTATTTACGATACGATCCGTTTTTTACAGTGCGATGTGGTGACCTACTGCGTGGGCCAAGCGGCCAGCATGGCAACGCTCTTGCTCGCCGCCGGAACCCCCGGTAAGCGCTTCGCTCTACCCAATAGCCGAGTCATGATTCACCAACCAACTGGCGGGGCAACTGGCCAGACCTCGGACATCTCCATCGCCGCACGGGAGATTCTGCGCTGGCGGCGGAGGATGAATGAGGTACTCTCTGAGCATACCGGTCGCACGCCCGAAGAGATCGAAAAGGATTCTGATCGCGACTACTACATGACCGCCGAAGAAGCGCTCAAGTACGGCGTTGTCGATAAGGTAATCGAAGCAAAGGCGCAGGTGAAGCCTGTCCTTGAAGGAAAGAAATAAGCTATGGCAAAATCGACGCGCATGACCTTCTGCTCGTTCTGTGGGAAAGCGCAAAACGAGGTTCGCAAAATGATCGCCGGTCCGGCTGGCGTGCACATCTGTGATTCCTGCGTGTCGGTATGCAAGACGATCATTGATCGAGAGCTGGCCGGTCAACCCGAGGGCAAGCTGAAGCCGAAGGGTACTCAGGGAGGGGAGAGTGGACCGTTCAAGCTACTTAAACCTGCCGCCATCAAACAAAAGCTGGATGAACATATTATTGGGCAAGACTACGCCAAGCGTGCCCTTGCGGTAGCGGTTTACAATCACTACAAGCGACTTTCCGCCGAGGTGAATGGTGAAGGGAAATCCAGCTCTGGAGAATTTGCCGACGTAGAGATCGAAAAAAGCAATATTCTCCTGCTCGGTCCCACGGGAAGTGGGAAGACGCTCCTTGCCAGAACCTTGGCGAAAATGATCGACGTGCCTTTCGCTATCGTGGACGCCACCACACTGACGGAAGCAGGTTATGTGGGAGAAGATGTCGAAAATATCGTCCTTCGCTTGCTTCAATCGGCAAATAACGACGTCGAACGGGCACAATGCGGGATTATCTACGTCGATGAAATCGACAAAATCGGCCGTAAGACCGACAATGTAAGCATCACCCGTGACGTCTCCGGTGAGGGGGTCCAGCAGGCGCTTTTGAAGATCATCGAAGGTACAGTGTGCAACGTTCCACCTCAAGGAGGGCGCAAGCATCCAAATCAAGAGTACATTCAGGTGGATACCTCAAACATCCTTTTCATTTGTGGGGGAGCTTTCGTTGGCCTCGAAAAGATGGTGCAATCGCGAACCAACGCCAAATTTATGGGCTTTAATCGTTCGGATATTTCCGGCGACGGTGCGAAGAGTGAAAGAACGGCGAGTGAACTCCTGCGCGAGGTCCAACCGGAAGACTTGGTCCACTTCGGTATGATTCCAGAGTTTATCGGTCGCCTCCCGATGGTCGCTGTATTGGATGAACTTACGGTGAGCGATCTGGAGCATATCATGCAAAACACTAAAAATTCCTTGGTGAAGCAGTATGCGAAACTCTTCTCGATGGAGCAGGTGAAGCTTCATTTTACCCGCGATGCCATTGTAGCCGTAGCGGAAAAGGCAATTGAGCTGAAAACCGGGGCCCGTGCACTTCGTGCAATCATGGAGCGTATAATGATGGACGTTATGTACGACCTCCCTCAGAGCGAAGGCGTCGAGGAAGTCACCATCACAAGGGGAGTCGTCGAAGGTAGAGCAAAGCCCAAGGTAAAGAGCGTTAAAAAGGCTGTGCAAGATAAGTCAATGGACGCGGCCTAGTTGCGTTTGGAGCACTTTCCCTATGGAGGCGGGCTTTCCGGCCCTTGTCCCCACCGTTTGGCAGGGGCGCTGCATCATAATTCGGTGCCAAGCAAGGGTGGGTGAGGCCAATCCGTTGCTTTCGGTTCGCGTCCCATAGGCCCTCAGGAAAGACATTTACGTTGAACGGGTGGCTGAAATCGGTATAACCTTCCACTTACATTGAAACTCATGAAATGTTTACCCTGTCCTCTTGTTCTGCCCATTGCGTGCTTCCTACTGAGTA
>PWZW01000044.1 GCA_003567255.1 Puniceicoccaceae bacterium
CCTGAAAGAATCCGTAAATTCTGCGATTTTTCAGATCTGCTTTACCAATCGTATGGACGGTGCGCAGGTTGCCTTTAGCAGTTATGATCTCCAGCTCTAAGTCGTAATTTTCCCCGTGTTCGATAGCTCGCTGCACGGCTTTTGAAATTATAGGCTTTGATGCCTCGGTGTAATAATTGATGCCGGAATCAACAGTTGGAGTATTGGTTATATCAATTTCATGAATACGAAATACCGCATCCGTCCATTTTTGCACCATGGTATCGATGTGGAAAGACCAACCGCCAACCTTGCTGACCATTTCTGCCTCTGAAAGTAACTCTTGGCTGACTTTTAGTTTTTCCTCGATTTCTTTTCTTTCAGTGATGTCGACGTGGCAGCCAACCATACGGATGGCGGCACCATCCTCGGCCCATTCCATGACATTGCCGACGCAGATCACCCACACAGTGGAACCATCTTTGTGCCGGTAGCGGACTTCTTTGTGGAAGGGCTTTTTTCCATGGCTCTTGATGTGGATATCCAGTGCTTCGAGTACCGCGGGCAGGTCTTCATTGAAGATTATTTTCTTCCACGATTCCGGTGAGTTTTCCATTTCGTGGTCCTTATATCCGAACATGTGTTTGAATGTCGGGCTAAGGTATTCGGTATTGTCTTTAATATTCCAATCCCAGAAGCCGAAAAGTGTACTGTTCATCACAAACCGCCGGAGGTTGAGCGTCTCGCTTTCGACGAGCGTTTTATCCCCTGGCTTATGCTCAGTGATGTCACTTAATATCACACGGCAGGCCTGTCCACTTACCTCCTCCGCGGCTTCTACTATCTCAAGATGCGCCCAGCAGGACGTGCCGTCGGATTTGGCTATGTGCAGTCTGCATTGCTGGGGAACGCCAGTTTCAAAGAACTGTTTGCTATGCAGGTGGAAGCCATACTGATCATCTTTGAGGATGAAGCGTGTGATCGGCTGGTCAGCCAGTGCATCGCGAGTCATGCCCAGCAGGTTGGCCGCGGTAAGGTTGGCTTCCAGAATCAGTCCTTTATCGGATAAGGTCATGTAGCCCACAGGGGCCGTATCATAGAGGTCGAAATAGCGCTTGCGCCAAGCTTCGGTTTTTGCGTTCGCTGCGCACAGGGCCTCACTTTGTAATTCCAGTTCAATCTGGTTCACCCGTAGTTCGTACAGAGTCTGCTGGATTCCTTCAGGGGTTTCCTCGGTTTGGCAGACCGGCTTTTCACTCCTTGCCCGCTCCTCAGCTTGACGGCGCAGTTCACTGATGTGGCGGACTGGTTGATTTTTCGTCATTGATTCTGTCGGTTTTTGTCGAACAGGTCAACTTGGTCAATGACCTCTATACCTGCCCAACTGAGGAAATATTAACAAGGTTCGCACTTTGGTAAAATCAAAAAAAGGGCTTTTCGTGAATTCTTATCAAGCAAGCGGAACGGCTGTTGAAAGGCGGAACGACACCTCAAGAAGAACACCAGGAGCAATTATTGGGTTTGAGCAATGCCACGAAGGTATCTGCCGTACCGCTGATGTGCGCTAAGAGATGCTAGTGTCGAATGGTGGCGTCGTCCGGCGACTCAACTGAAGTTGCCGGATTCAGTCGATTTGCAAAGGAGCACGGACACTCCTGTCCGTGGTTTCAGTGGACCAACTCCGTGTCTTGTAGGCCAATCACCCATGCAAGGGTGTGGAGCCCAGTGAGGGGTTGGTGATGCGTGCGGGGAAGCAATGTGTATGGGTTTTGGTTGGGTTGAGGTCGTAGTTATAGTGAGTCAATGGAACGGTAGGGGGCGTGCCTCTGGAAACGGTGTTTCGAGGCCAGGGATTGGAAATCTGGACAGCTTGTATTGCTGGGTCTCTGATTCCGCGCGAACACTGGTTCCGTTTAGGCTCAGCCTGTAGAACCGAGTAAAATTCAAAAATTTACGGAGTGAACCCTTCGGCTGGCCCGCTTGGTTGTTCAAGACGGTGCCGCGTTCAATGACCTCGCCCGATTCGTTGAGAGTGCAGGTCTCGTTGGACTTGTCGCCCAGATCGATACCGATGGTTGTTGTGTTGGTCTGAGTTGTTTTTGCTGTTTTCAAAGTGGCGTAGTTCTATGCGATTCTCCTTCGTTTTTGAAGCTTACTCGCTACGCCTTCTCATTCCTACTGGTTAGGCCTTCTTGTATTTCTTCAAATCCCGATAGAAGTTTTCGTGGCTTCCGAAAGTCAGAAGATTAATTTCGCTATCCGTGTAAGTATAGGAAAGCAGGGCCTGTTGTTTGTTGATTTTGAATTTGTGAACGAGCACACCCGATAGATCTCCAACCTTTTCTTGCCCGACAGTGGGATCATTCACAATGCCGAGAACTGCATTATCCAGATCATTTTTTTCCTGCTCCTTAAGTTTTTTTACTTTTCTGCCAAACGCAGGTGATAGGTAAATCTTACGCTCGGCCAAAAGTATACTCCTCCTTGGGGCTAACCTTCATTTCCTCAATCGCCATAAGGGTTTCTTTAATGAAACTAAATGGCAGGTCGGGGTTGTCCTCAGCCGCTTTCCCAATAGTGGCCCAATATTCCAGCTGCGAAGTCATCGACCGATGCTCCACCTTCGACCTGGTTTTGGCTGCTCTGGCTAAGTTGTCGGAAATACGTATTACGGTGCTCATGTAGCAATATGTAGCAATGTGTAACTTACTGTCAATTCTTTTTTTGCCTAACGGTGAGGTGTATCATGACTGAAGCGCGGAGCGCGAAAGGAATTGAGACCACCGCCTTGTGTGTGCCCGGCATGGACGTGTTGTAGTAGGGTTAACGTTCCATGCGATTATGAACCTACAGAAGGCAGGTGAGCTTGTTCCGGTTCCTTTGGCCCGGTCTTGTCACCCTTCGGGCTCGGAACGTGGGAAGGGCGCCTACGTATGCTGAGGAGCGTGGCGACGACGCATCTGCCAGTGTGGCGTAGTATGGCAAGATGTGAGCCCACGATCACAGTCCCTCCGAAGTGCAATCAGCGATGCGCATCGGGGAACAGTTCCGTTCGAAGCGACAAGACCGGGCCGAAGGAGTCAAGACAGCACTGGAAGGTATCTCGCGGTGTCACCTGATTAGGTGAAGTGAAATTGCAGGGGGCTTGCCTCTGGAAACGGTGTTCCGAGGCTAGGGATTGGCAGTTCGGACAACTACTTTGCTGGGTCTCTGATTTCGCGCGAAAACTAGTCCCGTTTAGGCTCAGCCCGTAGAATAGAGTAAAATTCAAAGATTTACGGAATGCCCCCTTCGGCTGGCTCAGAGTGAGCGACGAAGGAGCGAACGGCGTTTGACCACCAGCGTCTTGATGGGCCAACCGATCAGGCAATGACTCTCGATTCTTCGAATAGGGTGTCTGGGCAAAAATCCTGCCCTTTTGGCCACTCAACCGTCCCCATGCTTACCCGAGCTTGCTGGAAG
>PWZW01000272.1 GCA_003567255.1 Puniceicoccaceae bacterium
ATCACCTTAGCCGAAAGGTTTTGCGCATATTCGACGGTCTCATTGGTGAAATTAAAGGCAGCCCCAGCCAACAACTCTGCGGCCCAAGCGGGCAATGCCTCCGCTTTCTCCGGCCCCACCTTACCGAGTGCCTTCACCAACTCAGCTTCCGAGGGGAAGGGTGGAAGGGCTGCATTCAATCTATTCGCAAGGCGAAAAGCCGCAACCAGTGAGCACACCGGCCCAATGAATCGAGGGAGAATGGTGTACTCATTGGAAACCGGGGGGGGGATCAAAATACCTCCTTCCCGCAGCACAGTCTCAAGCATCTCAGCCTTCGCCACGTGTCCATCCTCACGAAGTTGTTCGGGCGTCGATGCGGTCACTAAAATAACTCCGGCGAATTGTTTGCGTTGCTCAAGGGCAATGCAGGCGTTGGCGGAAAGCCCCTGTGAGAAAATAACCAAAGCCGACTTTTCCCGAGGCGATTGTGGAGAAAAAAAGACGCCGGTCGCCTGAAAGGATGCCCGGCGCTCACTACCCCGGCAGAGCAAGGACACAAAGTACCGGGCCGCTGCCTCGGAACTGCCAAGCCCTGTAGCGACAAAGTGATCCACCCCGTCCACCCAAGCCCCAAGTAGGGGCATGGGAATGCTCAAACTCTTGCAGATCCATGCAGGCAAGGCATCCATCCTCGCTTCCATGACTTTTATGCCCTCGCCCGTAGCCATAAACAACTACATTTCAGACTCCAGAAATATCCAATTAACAACATTCAGGCCACTCACGTTCAGGGCGTGTGCGTACTCGCTTTTTTGTACCATGCTGTTGGGCGAATTCATGACCATTTGAATATTCCGACTGGGCAAGTGGCTTTTCAGAACTTCAAACACGCAGGTGTAATCCCGCTGATCAAAGGGAACGCCGAGCTTTCGATAGGACTCCGCGCTGGTCCGGGTTTTCCCGCGCTCAAGCAACATCCGATCAATCGAAAACGCTCCAAAACCGGCCCCGCGACCGTCCTGATAAACCAAAACAATCGCACCCGCTCCGTAATGGACAATATGCTGGACAGCACGCTGGTACTTGACCTTGTTGTCATCCACTTTGACCGGGAAGCGATTCATGATGGATTCACTTTGGACGCGCACAATCGGGCTTTCGTAACTTTCCGGTTTTCCGTGAGTCAACACGACAAGGTCGTCTCCGGTAACAATATCGTAGTACACATGCACCCGAAACCAGTAGGGCAGAAAACGAAGGGCTTTGAGCGGGTGATCCGCCTTTTTGGCCTCGATTCGCTGCAGGGCAGCAACGTCGATTTTTACCAACAAGCGGTTACCCCGGAGGGATTCGTAGCCGAGGATCGGGGCGTCCGGACCTTTCATAAAGTGGTCCAAGGTGGCATCGCCCAGCATCGCCTGCATCGCATCATAAGAAACGACAATCTCTCCGTCAATCGGGCGGATGGGCAGGAGGTAACTTGCCATATAGATGAACCGCTCGGCCTGCTCAAGGCGGTGAGGCTTAAACGGAACCACCGACTCGGGCAACTGCACCTGGGGAATGTTCCCCGCTTCGGTCCGCTCAAGGACGTGTCCGGATTCCATTTTCGACTTCAAATAAAATTGATTGAAAGGTCCGGGCTCAAATTCAATTGCCTCGGCCCTCGCTACGGTGAGCCCGTTGCGCTCCATTGCGGCCACTTTATCGGGATTGTTTGTCAGCAGGATCCACTCCGCTTTGATTTCCAGGATCTCAACAATGTCCGCAATGTTCAGATAGTTTCGATAATCCTTCTTCAAGCCGAGCGCCCGATAAGCGTCAAAAGTGGAAAGCGTATCCCGACTGGCTTGTACCAACATCCGGTCCCGCGCCTTGGCCGAATACCCGACACCACGCCCCTCCTGCAAAAGGTAAAACAAAACTCCCTGGCCATGCTCCGCGATCTTCTCCATCGCTCCCTCCAACTGCTGTACACAATCACAGTCGCAGCCGCCAAGCGTTTCACTGGTCACGCAACTCGAATGCATCCGCGTGTACAGCTGCTCCGCTTCGATGACATCCCCATAGAGCAAGGCAATGACGTATCCTTTATGGATAAGGTCTTGAAAAATACAGGCGGTAAAATCACCAAACCTGGTGGGTACCGTCGTTTTAGCCAAAAAGACGGTCGTTCCGTGTACCGGATGATCCCCCGGAGCGGACTCATCCAAAGTTGACGCCATTTTGGAGTATCCGGCCAACCACTCACTGAAAGCCGCTGTATCCATCGGCGCCTTCATGGTAGGGGCCGACGATGATGCGTAAGTTTTTGATGAAGACATATTTGCTCCTTAGCAGAAGATATGCCACCAAAGCCCGGCCCAAAACACGACACAAAAAAATCACTCTGACAGCTACACCTTGCTATTGTTTAACAGAAAGGCTTGATTGGGTCAAAACATGGACAGCGCCTCACTCAGCATTCGATTCATTGATGGCACCGCCTTTAGCCTACTCATGTTCATTGCTTCAGCAGGGGCGCTCTGCGTCCTCTGCCTTCCCCCCTCCCGCCTCCGCACTCTCGCGGCCTTGGCTACCTTCACCGCCGTGTCTATCTTTACCGGCACCGCCACCCCCCTCCCCTTGGGGTGGGTCTATCTTTATTTCGGTGCCGCCTGCGCACTTTGGGTTTGGAACACCTTCCATTTAAGGGCCCACCGGACCGGGCAGGCCATCGCCCTCGGCGTCCTGGTGCTGTCCATCGCCGCCTTGATCAGCGAACATCGTGCAACCCGCCCGGGCAACGCGCCCGCCTATCAATCCCGTCCGCTCATCGTTCTCGGAGATTCCCTCAGCTCTGGCCTGCAGCAGGGCGAGACTCCGTGGCCCGTCGCCCTTTCCCGCAAGCTGGAGACACCCATTCAAAATCGCGCCCGCGCCGGGGCGCGCATGGTCGACGGTCTCGAACAAATCGAGTCCATCGCCCTGGAGAACGCGGTCGTGATCGTCTTCCTCGGCGGCAATGACCTCCTCGCCATGCGCCCACCTGAAATCTATGAGACCCAACTAAGCAAACTGGTTAAAAAGCTCCAAATCGACGGCGCGGAGCCTATCCTCTTGGCTTATCCGGGTTTACCTTTCAATGGCGCTTATCCCCGTGCCTTGCGACGGGTCGCCCGGGAGACCGCCGTCCCGGTGATTCCCCACACCATTTTGAGCGACGTTCTCGCTGGGCCAAATAATACAACGGACGGCCTCCACCTGAGTGACAAGGGACACGCGCTGCTCGCCACCAAAATCGCAGCGTGGTTTAAGTCCAGTGCCGAATAAAACAGAAATTACCCCTTTAGCTTTTTGGCGGCCGCTCGGATCGCCGCGCGCTCTTTCTCATCAATCCGATCAATGTTGCGCACTTGCAGACTCATGCGCTGGTTTTTGCGTAGCTCTTTTTCATTCCGCAGAAGAAAATCCCAA
>PWZW01000040.1 GCA_003567255.1 Puniceicoccaceae bacterium
CTTCCTCGGCGCCCGCAAAGGCCACAGATGACGACCAAGCCCAGCCAAAGGGCAAACCCGGAAGTTTCCGGTATATAAACGATCGTCGAGTCTTCCGGAGCGTAGGCAACGCCGGACCCGTCGGGGGCGGACGCACCATCGGACTCCTCAGGAAGGAATTTAACGACAGCGTCTTCCGAAACGTAGGCGAGGCCGATCCTTTTCGGCGTGTGAGAGATACTGATTTGCCTTAAGGCCGCATCGGTGCCAACAGAGCCAAAGACGATGGCAACGTCCTCACCCGCATTGTAATCAAAGGCCAGCGTCCCGCTTGAGCCAGTGGAGGTATCCAAATTGTCGGAATACGTTGTGGAAACCGAAGCATTTCCCGTGAGTCGCCACGGCAAAGCGAGCGATGCGGTGGAAGGGTTGACCCCGGCAACCAAAATAGTCCAGCCGTTTTCTTCGGTCTTGTCGTGACTACTTGAAGTCCCGATCCAGATGCGCGCGTTTCGGTTTTGCCCCCGGCTATCGCCGACCAGATCGTAGTTTAACTCATAAGTGCCCGTTCCTCCGGTGAAAAGGCGACTCGACAAGAAGACGCCCACACCCCGCATCGTGTCGATCTCTATGGTATTCGGCTGCGCAACAAACTTCCCGTCTCCGCGATCAAAAAAACCAAAGGGCGTGGCCGCCCCACCGGCTTTGGCCCACTGACCGAAGGCAAGCTCCTTTGAGGGCCCGGGGACGTTAAACCCAAGATGATACCTGCCATCTCCCTGAAGGTAGTGCCTCCCGGCTACGAATTCAGCAAAGTCCTCCGACCAGATAATCGAGGGACTGGCACTGCCACCACTAACGGAACTGCCCATAAACAAGGACCAGAGGATGAGTGCTTTCAGCAATGTTTTCACGGGTATAGGTTATTTGGGGTTTGAGGCAGATATGACAATAAACTGAAAGTGAGTATTTATTTTATGTCAATAAATTACCAGCGCTAAAAATACAGACAGAGGCATAAGTTCTCCAAGGTCCTTTCTTAGAACAACCTTACACCTAAATTCTCCCGAGGCGGTTGCTGCAAACAGACGTAAAATACCAGTATGGTACAAAATATAAACATTTTGTTGAATTTTATGCCATTCCCTGTCTTATTGGAGGTAAGTACCCCCGCACGAACCAAAACCCAAAGCGCGCTTTTGCATGATCATCCCCATTAAACAGCTTATCACTTCAAAAACTGCTGATCTCGGCAGAGGAGCGAAACGCGCCTCGAACCGCTCAAAGACAGCTGCGAGTATGCTTTTTCTATTCGGCCTCCTCGCCCTCCCCGGGGGAACTGTTCACGCCGAATCGGGCCCACCCACCAGTGGACTGCAACTCCACCTGGACGCTGGACACATTCAAGGCCTGGCCGACGGCATGCCCTTAAGTAGCGGATGGGCCGATAAAATAGATCCCAATCAAATTTTCTCCTCCACAAATCCGCCCACCTTTCTTTCAGGCGAGGACGAGGGGTATCCTGCATTGCGGTTTGACGGAGAGGGACAATTCCTCGAAGGCACTTTCGGATTGGGCGCCGAGGCAACGGTTTTTATCGTCTATGCAAACCGCCGCGCTCCGCTCAAATCCGCGTATCAAGACACCCTGCTCGCAAGCGCAGACCCCTCAGGGGTTCACCTCACATCGAGCCGGCTAGTTGAAAATGGCTATCTTATCCAATTTGGCTGGGACCGAGACAGCTATTACCGCCCCGCCTACCGCGATCAAATTGGAGCCGATGAGATCGTTCAGTGGAATGGCCTCGATTCCTTCGGGGGTAATTTCAACGACAACGGCACCCTCAACAACCAACCTGTCGGTGCCACGCTCACTTCCGTCAACGGTGATGTCACCTTGACAAGCGAAGTGATCGCATCCTCAGACCCGGAGGTATCGCACACCCGGCAGTCCGGTTCGCAACTCGGCCTCAGTATCCCCGGAGAAAATTCGAGCTTCCGGGAAGAACTCGAATCCAGCTGGACTTTTAGCTTCGATAAAGAGGTTGAGTTAACCCAGCTCATCATGAGCGGGTATAACAACGTAAATGATACTGCCCTGGTCAACATATCCGGCGGAGGCAGCTACGAAGTAACCACAGCAAATACGACGCCCACAGACGGTTGGGAGGATCGCTCCAACTTGCATGCGAGAGTCTTTACCTTTCCGTCCCCAGTAACCCTCGCCCCCGGCACTCAGGTGACCATCACCGCACAAGGAGCTGACAATCCCAACCAAAACATCTTTTTCGTCGGAGGGATCATCGTAGCCCTACCCACTGCCCCGCCGGATTACCCGGGTTTTGTAAGCGGATCGGATCCGGCAAGCAGTCCGCTTGAAACTTGGGTCAATGGGCTTGATACGACTCATGCGGGAACCGACATTCTCCCCCATCGCTTTTACGTGGGCACGGCGACATACACATCGCTCCCGGGGAGCGCCTCATACTTCCTCGGCTCGCGAAACCAGAATGCAGGCTTCGGGCAAAACGATATTCGCGAGGTTTTGGTCTATGATTCGGTGCTCAGTGGACCAGAGCGCATTGCGGTGCAGAGGTACCTAGGAGAAAAGCACGGCATCCCGATGGCAAATTATCCACCCGACCACCCACTCTCGCAGTACAACCACATTCTCGGAGCTCAACAGATCGGCAGACAATACAGCTTTGGAGAATCCGGACGCCAAGTGCTGGATGCCGCCCGGGCGATGTACCGCCAAGGTGCCAACGTCTTCAAACTTTCAATCTCTTCCAACTACGCCCGGCAAAGCGGTGTCCCCATCAATCCAGAAATCAGTAACTTGACTGAACTAGTGCGCGATGAACCTTCGATCCGCGCTGTCTTTGATATGCCCTTCAAGGACGTGCTCTTCTGGTGCTCCTCCTTTGCCGTCCCCAATTTTATGGCGCGGCGCACCGCGGATGGACTCCCCGAGGCAGACCAGCAACTCATCTACGATGAAATTTACGATTTCACCGTTTACCTTTTGGAAACTTACAGCGGCACGGGACGCCGGTTTTACGTCGGCAACTGGGAGGGCGACTGGGTGCTGGCGACTCTGGGTTCGCAAGATCCGGAAACAACCGTCACCCCCGAACGCATCCAAACCATGGTGGATTGGGCCACCATTCGCCAAAAAGCGATTGATGATGCAAAGAAAGACACCCCCCACGCCGATGTCGAGGTTTGGCACTATTTGGAAATGAATCGGGGCGATTGGGCAATCGAGGACCGGCCCAGCGTCGTCAATAGCGTGATGCCCCTCCTCGATAAACTCGATATGGTATCGTTTTCGGCATACACGGTAAGGAATCTGGGGCGTGCTGAAACTGCCGCTGTTCTGGACAAGATCCGCGATGCCTTGCCTCCCCTGGACGA
>PWZW01000019.1 GCA_003567255.1 Puniceicoccaceae bacterium
GAACGCATTTCCACAGCTGCGTCATTGAAGTACTTCGTGTCTAGACCCCTAAGCAGTCGTCTGGGTGCCTGGACCTCGCCGCAAAGTCAGGTCATCACATCCCGCCAACTGCTGGAGGCAAAGTGGGAACAGATGAAGCAAAAGTTCAAAGACGGTGACATCCCTCTACCGGACTTCTGGGGAGGTTACCGGATCGTTCCCAAAAGTTTTGAGTTCTGGCAGGGGCGACCCAGTCGCCTGCACGACCGGTTTATCTATCACAAATCCGAAACTGGCCCCTGGACGATTGACCGCTTGGCTCCCTAGCGTTTCAGGGCTGCCCTGAGGGCACTGCTGCTCGGAGTTTCCGGGCGGTGCTTTCGGAAAGCGGCTTGCGGCCCCTCAAAGAGAAGGTGCCCTCCTTCTGCGCCCCCCACGGGACCCAGTTCGACCACCCAGTCGGCCAAACCGAGCACATCCAGGTCGTGCTCAATGATCAGGATGGTATTCCCCGCATCCCGCAGTCGGAAAAGCAGGTCGAGCAAACGCTGAATATCCACCCAGTGCAGCCCGGAGGTGGGCTCATCCAGAATGTAGAGGGTTTCTCCTTGCTGGCGCTTACTGAGCTCCAGGGAAAGCTTGAGGCGCTGGGCCTCCCCTCCGGAAAGGGTGGTCGCCGGCTGACCCAGCTTCAGGTACCCTAGGCCAACATCGGTTAAGGTTTGTAATTTCTCCCGCAGGCGAGGCTGCTTTCCAAAAACCGCCAGTGCCGCATCCACCGACATATCGAGGACGTCTGCGATGGTGTGCCCTTTAAAGCGGATGTCCAGGGTTTCGCGGTTGTAGCGTTTTCCCTGGCAACTCGGGCACTGGGTGTACACATCAGCCATAAATTGCATATCCAGCTTGATCACCCCATCGCCCTTGCAACGCTCGCAACGTCCTCCGGGGATGTTGAAACTGAAGCGACTTTTCTTATACCCCCGAACCTTAGCCAGGGGGCACTGTGCGAAGAGGTCGCGAAGCAGGTCGAAAATTTTGGTGAAGGTCGCCGGATTCGAGCGGGGGCTTCGGCCAATCGGGGACTGATCGATTTCCACGACACTGGTGAAGGCCTCGAGGTTTTTGATGGCGCCGTGTTTTGCCGGGAGACGCCGGGCTCCGTTTAACTTAAACGCCGCCGCCCGGGCCAAAATATCGTTCACCAGGGTACTTTTTCCAGAGCCGGACATCCCACAAACCACCGTGAGCTGGCTCAAGGGAAAGTGCACATCGATGCTTTTCAGATTATTGGCACTGGCGGCGATGATAGCAAGCCACTCGCGGGGACGCCCCAATGCCGCCGCACTCCGCTCAACTGATTTTCGTTTCGCCAGAAAAGCGCCACTCAGACTTCCCCTCGCCTCCAGCGCTTGCGCCGGAGACCCGGAAAAAACCAAGTCCCCACCTTCCACGCCCGCCCCTGGCCCCAGCTCTAGCAAATGGTCGGCAGCCAGCATGGTATCCGCATCGTGCTCAACGACAACAACCGTATTTCCGCGGTCTCGCAGACTCTGCAGGGTACGGATCAAGCGCTGGTTATCTAAAGGGTGCAGCCCAATGCTCGGTTCATCCAAAACGTAGACAACGCCAATCAACGCCATGCCCAACTGCGTGGCCAAGCGTACCCGCTGGGCCTCTCCGCCGCTCAAACTGGCATAGCTGCGATCCAAGGAAAGGTAGCCAAGGCCCACTTCATTCAAAAATCCGAGGCGGCTTCGCAAACCCTCCACGGCATCCCCGACCTTCGCGTAGGCTTTGTGGCCACTTAATTTTGCCGCAAAGGCCTCGGCCTCCCCCAGGGGAAGGGCAAGAAACTCCGGAAAACTCATCCCCTCAATAAAGACGTTTAAACTCTCCGGACGGAGACGCTGCCCGCCACAGGCTTTGCACTCGCTGGCCACCTGATAGGCCATTAGGCGGGCGCGCAAGCCATCGCTCGATGTCGACTGTCGGGTCTGCTCCAGGTCGGCCAACACGCCCTCGAACGGTCTTAGCTCCGGCTTCGTCTTACCTCCCTTCAATTTAAAGCTGAACAGACGCTCTCCTGCGCCAAACAAAATCACTTGGCGCACCGCTTCCGGCAAATCTTGCCATGGGCAGTTAGGGTCAAAAGGCAACTGCTCAGCCAGCTGTTTTAAAATAGCATTGCGCTGGATGATCATCCGTTTGGAGCCGAGGCGCCATGGCTTGAGCGCACCGTTTTTGACCGCTTTTGAAGGGTCCGGCACGACCAACTCCGGAACAAATTGAAGAGTTTCCCCAAGACCACCACATTCCGGACAAGCGCCCTCGTAGTGATTCCACGAAAAATGGCGGGGGGTGCGTGCCTCGTAAACGGTGCCGCAGACCTCACAGGCGAGACGCTGGCTCAGCGGGATTTCCCGCCAGCCTTTCGTCTCCCGATCTTCCACCAAAATGATCGCACGGTCTTGTCCCTCCCGAAATGCGAGCTCCAAGGAATCAGCTAAACGACTGCGCTGATCAACTTTCAACACGATCCGATCGACCACCAAATCCACAGTGATCATCTTTGCTTTTGAATCGATCAAGTCCGGCTCATCCAATCGGCGCACCTCGCCGTTTAAACGTACTCGCTGGAAACCGCGTTGCTGCAAGCGGGGCAGTTCCTCACGCAACACTGAAGGCTTTGCCTCAAGGCAAGGCGCCAGGACCATCAGTCGACTCCCCTCCGGTTCCGCAAATATGCGGGTCAGGCAATCATCCAGCGAGCGCCGTGAGATACGCCCCCCATCCTTCGGGCAAAAGGCATCTCCGCAAACCGCCCAAAGGACACGCGCAAAGTCCGCAATTTCCGTGACGGTGGCCACCGTACTGCGCGGGCTCCCCCCACCGGCGGTGCGTTGCTCCACGGCAATGACGGGCGACAAGCCATGGATAAAATCTACGTTTGGACGCGGGATCTGGTCGAGTACGGTGCGGGCCTTGGTGGAAAGGCTGTCCATGTACTTGCGATAGCCCTCGGCGTACAGCGTATCAAAGGCCAGTGACGATTTTCCGGACCCGCTGACTCCCGTAACGACGGTTAATTGATTCCTTGGAATAGAGACATCAACCCCCCTCAAGTTATGCTCCCGAGCACCCTTGATTTCAATAAAATCCGGGGTACCCGCCCTAACAACGGAGGGCTGCGCAGATTTGCTTTTTGCTTTAGGCATCGTCGCGAAAAATTAAGTTTAAGCAATCGCCAGCAATCCCGGCAGAACCGTGCTTTGTGAACCGAAATACGTTGTCAGCGAGAAATTATCCAACATGATTCAAATCATCGTTATGAGTTCAAAAAACCGCAAACCCATCCTTTACATAAAACCTGGCTGCCCTTGGTGCCGCGAAGC
>PWZW01000172.1 GCA_003567255.1 Puniceicoccaceae bacterium
CCCAAACTCGGAGGCGCGAGTGACCGTAAGCCAAAGGCACAAGCTGCTCCCATTGTCCGTCCATCTGGAAGTCGTTCGGTTGGGGCGACTTCGTCACCCCAGAAAAAGGCGCCCTCGCCAGCACAAATGTCCAGCGATGACAATCCGAGTTTGCTTGGTGTGATTACCGATGCAGTTGCAGCTGCGGTCGCCATCGCGTTCACCGTGCTCATCGCTATGGAGCTAGCACCGTTCCTTTAAAACAAAGTTCTCCCTTTTAACACCTTATGGCAAATAACATCACAGAACTCGATAAAAGTAATTTTCAAACAACTGTAGACCAGGGCGGTATCCCAGTCGTGGTTGATTTTTGGGCGCCATGGTGTGGCCCATGTAAGGCGATTGGTCCAATCCTGGAAGAACTGGCTGATGAGCTCGGTGATTCCGTCAAGATCTGCAAAGTCAACGTCGATAACAATAGTGAGATCGCCAATCAATTCGATGTCCGGGCTATCCCGACCATCCTGATTTTCAAAGATGGCAAAGTTTCGGAAACTGTTGTTGGTTTAGCATCCAAAGATGATCTGAAAGCAAAAATTACAGCGTAGGCATCTTTGCTTAAGGCATTTACCAAGAAACCCAGCAGCAACCGTGCGGCTGGGTTTTTTTGAATCCACTTTTTGAAATCTCCCAGGCTCAATTTTCGTCGACGTCGAAAGTTGAGTCCGAAGATTGGTCAGCAAGCGATCGCTGAAGGGTTTTCCATGGTAGCAAAGCACAGCTTTTTCGGGCGGGAAAGGCTTTGACGCCTGCAAGTGCTTCCAGTTCTCCAAGTCCGCTAAACCTCTGCCTATTTGAATTATCATCAGCCTCTAGCAGTCGCCTGATCTCACTGAACAAATGCTCAAAGCGGCTGATGGAAGCTCCCTGCAGGTGCGTACACATGAGTGAAGCCGAAGCCTTCGCAACCGCGCAAGATGCGGCCTCAAACGCGAGGTCTGCAAATACCTCAGCACGGATCTTATAGTGGATCGTTACCTGATCTCCACACGTGGGGTTATAACCCTCGGCGGAAACCGCGCCTGCCCCACCCTTTCCATAATGACGCGGCGTCCGGTTGTGATCGATAATGATCGATTGGTAAAGCTCGACTAACTCAGCCATTGCACCCGCATCTACAAGAAAAACTGCTTCAACCGGGAAACCCCGGCGAGCAAGCGCTCAACATCATCCATATTATTATAAAAGGAGAAAGAAGCCCGCGCAGTCGCGGCCAATCCATACTTGGCGAGCAAAGGTTGAACACAGTGGTGCCCGGCACGGATAGCGATCCCATCCGCATCCAAAAAAGTACCAATATCGTGGGCATGAATATCTCCAACCAAAAAGGATACCGCCCCAGCACGATCGGGCGCGTTCCCCACCAAACGGACCCCATCAATGGCCGCAAGGCCCTTGCGGGCAGCCTCGAGAAGCCCATCCTCGTGTTTACGGGCAGCCAAGCGGTCCATCGAATTCAGGTAGTCGACGGCTTCCCCGAGGCCAATCACTCCGGCAATATGGGGCGTACCAGCCTCGAATTTTCCGGGGATCCCCTTGTATACCGTTCCTTCGAAGCGGACTTTTTCGATCATATCTCCCCCACTTTGATATGGAGGAAAGCGCTCGAGCCAGGCCCTTTTTCCATGGAGCACACCGATACCTGTCGGGCCGAAAAGCTTATGCCCGGAGAAAACGGTAAAATCCCAATCCAAGTCACGGTGATCGACCCCCATGTGGGGGTAGGATTGTGCGCCATCGAGTAGAACGGGAACGTTCAAGGCATGTGCCGCATCAATCATTTCGCGGACTGGGTTAATCGTTCCCAAAGCATTCGAAACGTGGGTGAAGGCAAGCAACTTGGTTTTTTCGCTCAGAAGCTTCCGGAAAGCGGATTGATCAATGATTCCATCGGCATCCACCGGAATGACTACGAGGCGCGCACCGGTTTGTTCCGCAGCAATTTGCCAAGGCACAATGTTTGCGTGGTGCTCCATCTCAGTGATAAGGATTTCGTCTCCGGGCTGGAGTACCGAGTGCGTAAATCCGTGAGCAACAAGATTAATACCCTCAGTGGCACCCTTTACGAAAATGATTTCATCTGGATCCGCGACCCCCATCAGATTGGCCACCTTTTGTCGAACCGCCTCGTAGTGTTCAGTGGCCTGTTCGCTAAGAAAATGAACCCCCCGGTGAATATTTGAATGCTCCTCCCGGTAGTAGCGATCCAGCCGTTCAATCACGGATTTTGGTTTTTGAGCGGAGGCAGCGCTATCGAGATAGACTAAAGGTTTCCCCCGAACCGATTGATGCAAGACGGGAAAATCAGCCCGAATCATTTCTGGATCGAACTTTTGATGATTGATGGGTTCTAATGTCGCAGTATCCTTCACAGCAACAATATGACGCAAGGTAAGGCATATCTCAATATCAATAGCGATATATCCGAAAACCAGGATCCTTCCGTGCGCCGCCTCCAAACCTCTCACTGATGTCCCTATTCTTCCCCAAGTTTTTATACAAGGCGCTTCCAGGGCTGGCGGTGCTTGGCGCAGTAGTCCTGGCCGGCGTTTTAGCGTACACCCACTACTTCAGTTCGACGACGATTCATCAGCTCCTCACGGAAAACAAGACACTCAGTTCCGCCATCGCCAATCTATCGATTGAGCAAGACATTGGCCGGGCCAGGGTAGTGAAACAGCGCGTAAACGAGGATGGCGAACTCGAAACCACCCTCCGCTTCATCCAGACAGCGCACGGCAAGCCGCAAGAAATCGTCAATGAGCAAGAATTCACCGTGCGTGGTGACGTGGTGCACTTTGACGCCCTGATCATAAAATTTGACGAGCAATGGGTCCGAGATGGGAAAGAACGGGCACTTTATTTATGGCGAAGAGTATACGATGAGTCGACGCCACCGGAGAGCGCCATGGCCATTGAGACCGTAGGCAAGCTTCCGGAACGTTACTTCGCGCTAACCAAAGGTCTCCGAGATGCTGAAAAAGCTCTTTTTTGGGATGAAATGTGGAATCTTGGGCACGACCCAAATCGGCTGGAAAAATACGGCATTCGCGCCGTCTACGGGAACGCCGTTTACTTACGAATGGTGCCTGACCGCCTTTACCATTTTAAAATAAACGCAAGCGGGCAAATTTTCCCAGAGGCGGGCACGCCTATATAAAAAGGCTTCATCGAAGCGTTCGATGAAGCCTTGAAAAGCGTAGAACGGTGCTTGCGAAGCGTTAGCCTAAACTTCCGCCAAGAGGCGATTGAGCGTTTCGCTGGGGCGCATGATCTTCTGGGCAAGCTCTGGATCAGGATGATAGTAACCGCCAATCTCAGCAGGCTGTCCCTGC
>PWZW01000086.1 GCA_003567255.1 Puniceicoccaceae bacterium
AGTGATCATTCTTGGGCTTAGCGTCGGCTTGGTGCTTTGCATTCTGCTCGGTCCGAGGCTCGAAACTGAATTTGCGCTGGAAATGCCAACTTTGCCGGAAGGTGACCCACTGGAATTGGCTGCCTGGTTTAACGCGCGGGAAAGCGCACTTGATGCCCTGAAACCCGGAAACGCCGGGCGGGTTGATCTGTTTGAGGGAGCCGAAGGCCAAGCACCTTTAGCGCTGATCTACCTACATGGATTTGGGGCTTCCCCCGGGGAGACGGCGCCGTTGATGGAGGAGTTGGCTGAGTCGATGGGGGCCCATTTGGTCGTTCCTCGCTTGCGTGGTCACGGCTTCGTCGAGGATCGAATGGGGCGCGAGGCCTCACTCCAAGCTTGGATGGAAGATACGCTTGAGGCTTTGGCGCTCGGACATGCCCTCGGCGAAAGGGTCATCGTCGCAGGATATTCCAATGGTGCAAACTTGGCCCTCCTTGCTCAAATTTATGGTCCAGGTACGCTCCGAGCGGACGGAATCATTTTGCTCGCGCCCAATTTTCTACCCGCAGATCCCGCGGCGGGCTACCTTGCCTGGCCGTGGGCGCGTTACTGGATACCCCGTGTATTTGGGCAAGAGCGTATTCGCGAACCGCTCAACCCCAAGCACGAGCAGTATTGGTCGCAAACATACGCAACTAATGCGCTCTTCCCGATGATGGCTTCCGTTGAGCGCCTCAGGCAGAGTTCGCTGGCGGTAATCGAGGTGCCTGTCTTACTCCTCTACGCAGATGAAGACCGTGTCGTGGACATTTCGGTCATGAAGGAACGTTTTGAGACCCTCGGCTCCCCGGATAAGGAGCTACGCACCATTACCGGAGTTACCGATCCTCAGGGGCACTTGATTGCGGGAGCAGCGGTTTCTCCGGAAACGACCACTCAAGTGGCCGAGGTGATGCGGACCTTCATCCTCCGCCATTTTAATGAGGATGATTAGCCGGAGATCGATCTGCTGACTTGGAAAATACTGGTCACGATTCCCACGGCGACCAGCCCGACGAGCGCGAAGGCAAACATCAGCGCACCGGTGGAAACGAAGGTGATGAGTCGGGCGAGTTGGGCTGAAAGGCGTTCGCGAAAGCCTCGGGTGATCTCCTCCATGCTGTGCGAAAGGTTTCCGGTATCTTCGCCCACCGCCAAAACATCCAAGGCAATGTCCGGCATAAATTGGTTTTTACGAAAGGCGGCGGAGATGGAAACACCCTCATTGACCTGGGTCCGGGCGCGATGGAATCGGTCGCGCAGGGTCCGGTTTTGAATGGTTTGTTCGGTCAGCAGCAAGGCCTCAGTGGTGTTTATCCCGCTTTCCAAAAGGGTGCTGATCAGACTTCCGGCCTGAAACAAGTTACTGTTGATGGCAATGGTGTTGAAAAAGGGGACGCGAAGGAGCCAGCGGTCGGTCTCTTGGCGACCCTTGCTTGACTTACGCCACCGGGCCAGGCCGAAGAGCGTGAGGCCGAACAGGATGGCGAGGTAGGGGCCAAAGCGGATCAGCGCGTCACTCCCGTCGATCAGCAGCTTTGCGCTAAAGGTCATCTCTCCACCCAGACGGGCCAACATGTTTTCAATTTGGGGAAGGAGGACCGTGAGAAAGAATACAACGACCGCGACCGCCACCGCACAGATGAATCCGGGATATGCCAAGCTCGCGACCATTTTTGAACGCAGGGCCGCCCGCTCCTCCAAATAGTCGGTCACTTTTTTGAGCACCGGCCCCAGGTTCCCCGTGGCCTCACCCGCGCGGATCACGTGGGTAATGGACTCCGCGAAGTACTGCGGTTTTCGCCCGAGAGCTTCGGCGAAGGTCAACCCTTCGCTAAGGTCCCGCCAAAGATCGTTCGCCAAAGTTTTCAGCTGTGGCTCGTGAAGGCGCTGACTCAGGATGCGTATCGCATCGCCGATGGGCAGCCCGGAGGCGTGTAATTCCTTTAGGCGGTTGAGCAGTTGCAGGCCAATTTTTTCCCGCCCCGCACTGCGCCCGCCTTTCTGCGCTCCGGATGTGCTCCCGGGAGCTTCTGCCGCCGGGGCAGACTTCGCAAATAGCTGAGCCAGCCATGGGAAGTAGCGATCCAGCGCTCCGCCACCCCCGGAGCCGCTCTCTTCACTGATCGAAAGCGGGGTCAGCCCGCGTGCGCGCAGGAGTCGGGTCGCCTGTTTCCGGTCGCCTGCTTCGATGGACCCGGATTGAGTGGATCCATCGTTTTTTCGGGCTTTGTAAGCAAAGGCTGGCATTACGCGTGATTTGGGGACGTTCGCATGGGCGCGAAAGGGTGGTTGTTTGCAGACGAAATTACCGTCCGGCTAGGACTGTTTTCATCTTAAATCATGCAATAGCCAAGTTTCTTTTGCGATACCCGAGTCGGGTGAAGGGTAAACGGACTTTCATGGGAACATCAATCCGGCTTTATCGCTCAAGTAGGTCAAAGGAAGGGAGAAATTGGCCATCGGGCTTGCCTATGGATAAATGAACCTTGATGCTCCGCACCTTTCGTATCCATGCGCCGCCTGATTAAATATACCGGACTCACCGCCTTTTTCGGGGTCATGGTGTGTTTGGGCTTAGTGCTCACCATTGGTTGGTGGGGGGCTTGGATCCTGCCGGCGGTGGTCAAACCGCTCGGGGTTTCCATCAGTGCCGTTGAAAGGGACGGGGAGGGTGGCTGGCAGATCCGGGACCTTACCTACGCGGGGGACGGCGTCGCTGCGGAGCTTCGTTTTGCCCGTCTGCCGGAGCCCTTATCCTTTGCATGGGCTTGGCGTCAGGGGACCTTGTCGGAAAGCAGGGACATCGAAATTGAGGGTTTGCGGGTGCGCTTATCTCCGCGCGATGCCGTGGTCGAGGAGCCAGGGGTGGGCGAGCAAACTTCCTTTTTGCCCACCGATTTAGGAGCCATCTTGGAAGATTTACCAGCGATGCTCAGGCAGTGGCTACCCCCGGTTAAGCTGACGGACGCGATGATTGAGCAATCTGATCCAGTAATATCGACGCACCTCAGGGAAGCCGAGCTTCGTGATGGGCGCTTAACGCTTGCGGGCACCACAAGCTACCAAGCTAACTCCGTAGCCTTGGACTTGTTGCTTCACCTGCGGGAAGGCGCGGATTGGACCGCTCAGTTGGGCTTTCCGGAATATGCGCTCAAGCTCGACTTACAGCTCACGCCCGCAAATCTGCTCACCAACGGAACCCTCGATTTTGAGGGAACCTCATTGCTTTCCTTCGCAGTCGATTGGGCCGAGGACTCATGGCTCCCCCAAAGCGCTCGAATCAGAGCAAACACTCCGTATGAACTGCCCTCGGAATGGCTTCAGCTCAGTGAGCTTACTG
>PWZW01000039.1 GCA_003567255.1 Puniceicoccaceae bacterium
GATGCCTTGGTTTGCGATGACAGAAGTAGCCTGATGCACCTGCATGGGGGTGGCACTCACTGCGTGTCCCATGGGTAAGCGGGTAATCGTTAATCCATCCCAGCGGTTTACCGGATGGAGGATTCCCCGTACTTCACCACCGAGGCCCAGACCTGTACGCTCACCAAACCCAAAGGCTTTACTGTAGTCGTACAACCTTTGCTCGCCGAGCATCATACCAAAATGCGCCACTCCTCGATTACTCGATTTCACCACGATGCCATGGCCGGTGAGCGTCTCATAAGTCCGATGGTCAGAAGGCAAACGTACCATTCTCCCACGGTATTCGACCCGCTCCCTGCCCGTTTCAAATACATCGTCCGGCGAAACCAAGCCTTCGTTCAGGGCGGCCGCAGCAGGCACAATCTTAAAGGTCGACCCAGGTTCAAATACATCGGTGATTGCGCGGTTGCGGTGGGTGCCCACCGGGTAGTCCCAAAATCGGTT
Organism: Puniceicoccaceae bacterium; assembly: GCA_003567255.1. Taxonomy (GTDB): domain Bacteria; phylum Verrucomicrobiota; class Verrucomicrobiia; order Opitutales; family Coraliomargaritaceae; genus T3Sed10-183. The sequence continues at coordinate 487 of PWZW01000039.1, forward strand.
GGGGTCGAAAGTTGGATAATTCGCGAGGGCGAGGATTGAGCCCGTCGTCGGCTCGCTCACGATGATGCTCACTCCCTCAGGACTGAATTCTTCAACAAGCCGCTCAATCTCGACCTGGACAATGTGCTGAATGGTTTGGTCTATAGTTAGCTCAACGTTCAGGCCCCGGGTGGGATCGACCGCACGGTCGCGGAATTGAGCCAATTCTCTTCTACGGCCATCCCGTTCGGTCTCTCGCCACCCATTTTGCCCGCGAAGATAAAAATCAAAAATCCGCTCTATGCCAAAGACTGGAGTTTCTTCACGATTGATGAAGCCCAAAACATGCGCCGCCTGCGCTCCCCCCGGGTAGGCCCGCATGTATCGTCGATTACCATACACCCCGCGAATCCCCAGATCTCTAATTTGATCGTAGGTGTTTTCGTCCAATCCATCCGCCAGGACAACCCAGCGTACTTGCCTAACCTCCTGAGCGAACTCGCTTCCGGGTCGCGTCAGTCGAGCGGCAGCCGCCTCAATATCGGCGACTTCAATGCCGATGATATCCGCCAATTGAGGCCATTTTTCCCGATCACTTTCTCGAAGGGCGTGCGGGTCCAACCCAAGGGTGATGAAGGTTCGCGTAGCGGCCAGGATATTGCCGCGCACATCGACGATGCTACCTCGTTCAGCGGAAACTACGGTAAACTGCTTGCGGTTACTTTCGGCGACCTCCTTGAGGCGTTCATGCTCCCAGACGTGTAGATAAAAGAGACGGCAAAAAAGCGCACAAAAGGCAGCCACGATAACCAGGTAAACGAGGGATGCTCTGAAGCGGGATACAAATGCCTTACTCACGGTTTATGACTTTCCTTGGTTAAACCCTACTCAAACTGTAAAAACGCAAGATCCACGGAGGTTTCGAAAGGATCCCGCACTGCATACTCAAAGCCATCCTCACGAACCCGTTCCTGCATAAAAACCACCTGAAAATCTCGCGAAGGCCGCAACCTTCCCGCGACTCTCGCTTGGATGATTCCCGGCTGCGTAGCCGCTGCAATCTGCTCGTTGAGAATGCCGATGCGGCGGTCCAGTTCAACGAGTTGTCGCTCAACAACGTTGGTACGGTCGGCGGTTCGCGAAATTTGTTGGCGTAACCAAATTAACCCAAGCGCACTGAATGCGCTGATACAAATCACACAAACTGTGGTAAAAACGAAGAAGTGGCGGGAAGTTGATGAACTCATGATTTTTTTTCCGGTTGGGTAGGAAGTTTTTCCACGACGCGAAGGCGCGCGGAACGGCTTCGCGGATTGCGGTTGATCTCTGCCTCTCCGGCAGTCAACCCGCGGGTGTGCAACAACTTGGCCCGACGAGACCGCTCATCCATGGTACGCGAGTCTTTCTGGTGTTCGGGACGCCCGGCTACTCGGCGACAGAATCGCTTCACTATCCGGTCTTCGAGCGAATGGAAACTGATCACCACCAAGCGTCCGCCAGGACGCAGCAGGTCAAATGCGGCGGGCAGCGCACGTTCGATGGCACCGAGCTCATCATTCACGGCGATCCGGATTCCCTGAAAGCTTCGCGTCGCCGGGTGGATGGCTTTTCTTCCAGGAACTTGCCGCGGCACATTTTGCGCAATCAAATCTGCCAACGAACGGGTACGCTCCAGGCGACCGCTACCCCGTGCGCCAATGATTGCACTGACTACCCTACGCCAAGAGCGCTCTTCCCCAAAATCACGAATTGCTTCGATCAATTGAGCTTCCGTCGCTGTCTCCAAAAACTCCGCCGCAGAAATGCCCGCTTCAGGGTCCATCCGCATATCTGCCGGAGCGTCGAAGCGAAAACTAAATCCGCGTGCGCCATCGTCCAACTGAAATGAAGAAAGCCCTAGGTCAAAAAGAGCACCATCCAACAAACCCAAATCCAGGTTAGGCAAATCGCCGAAGTCCGTGGCAATAAACTCAAACCGTCCTGCATATTTGCTTTGAAGCTGAATGCTGCGAGCAGCCGCTTCCGGATCGCGGTCCAAGGCAACCACCGAAACCTGGTCGGCAGATTCCAGTAGAGCAGCGGTGTGCCCCCCACCTCCAAAAGTTGCATCCAGAATTCGGGCACCCGCGACCCCACCCAAAAGGCTCACCGTCTCCTCGATGAGCACGGGCGCATGCCCGGTAGGCTCGGGCGCATGGGTGCCTACATTCTGTTCAGCGCAAAATAACATGTATCCAGTTTTTTAAAGAAGGGTCACGTGAACGGTTGCCAGTGTGGGCCTCGCCCAAGCCGCGACGCTTAAGCGTTTCCAAAACCGGATCCACCGCACGGAAAGGGGATTTCGGAGGTTGGGTGTACTCCCACGCGGTCCGGCTGGTGTCCGGTCGAGAGAGAAATCCGGCACTTCGAAACCGTTCATTGGCGAGTGTTTTGGAGATTCGGGTAAGTAGGTGCATGGTTTTAGGGATTAAATTGACGATCACAGACCAAACCTGGACAAAGCGGCGGCCAACGTTTGAGGGTCAGCTTTCGTTTGCGCCTCGTACACCTCAGCGCTGAAAATTGAGAAGGAAGCCATCTTACCCAGTAAAACCGCCTCCTTTTTGATGCCACCGTGCTCAATGAGACGGGTGTTCAAGTTGATGCGGCCTGCTTTATCTAAGCTGAAGCGCTGGGCCCCGGACATGATTTGCGCGATTGCCCGCTGACCAGCCAAGTCGCTCATCCCGACTTGAGCGATGCGCTCTTTCAGCTGAAGGGCCATTTCCGGACCGTACACGGTGATATAACCGCCCACGTCGGGGAGCGCAAGGTAAGCATCGCCCCCACCCTCGGTGCGCAAGCGCCATGAGGAAGGGATTGTCAGCCGGCCCTTGGGATCGAGGGCATGCCGGAATTCGCCTACGAACATGCCGTCTCCAAAGATGTCTTGTGCCCCATTGCTTCCCACTACACCCCACTACGCCCCACTTTGCCCCACCAGTCAATCTTTTTAACCTCTCCTAATGCACATAATTTCGCAGGCTCTTTCGGGACAAGGGGTACGCAGAAGCGATGCCGGGGACCGTTTCGAGTGACACCTCTTCCAAGCATGATTGAACCTATACCGGAAGGAGCGATCGGCTGTGCCAGGGTGGGTGCCTCCGGTTGGATCAAGCCCCTGATAGAGGCGATCAAGGCCTCCGGAACCGCTTGCGCTTCAGGCGCTTGGCGATACACCAGAGATTTTGGCGTTCGTAGAAGCGGTCTTGCACCCTACGACGCATTTCTTTTTTCATCGCCGAGCGCTCAAATTTATAGAATGAATGAACCCCATGCGATTCTCACGATCAGTCGAAAATCTCATCGCTGACTTCAAGGGACTGCCCCGTACTGCAAAAGGAGAGGCGCACTTTCGCGAACCAACCGAGTTGAAGCATTTACTTGAGGTGCTCAATGAGCGCTACAAATTCCAACAGGATTCTCCTGAGCGGGTCTTGGTGGAAAATTGGAATCGTATATTTGGTGAAAAATATGCTCAGCGTTGCAGTCCACTCCGGATCGTAAACCAGAATACCTTGATCGTAGCGATCAACCACCCGGTCTTGAGGTCCAACTTAATGATGGAGAGCCGTACTTACCTCGCCCGCATTCAGGAGCTGCCGCTTTGTGATTCCATCACTCGAATCGTTCCGCGTGCTTGTTAGTATGCTTTGCACCCTTTCAGAGCTTTCCCAAAGCGACCCGAATCTCACTTTGAAAATCTGCAAGCACACGCTCGACGTAGGCATCCAGAGGGATTGCCTTCGAATCAATTAGCGCGGACAAATCAACCGCAAAGGCGGCTTTGCTCGCGGCATCAATCTGATGCGCTTCATGAAACGTCGCGTTGGCCAACCGTCTCCCCTCGACCGCTAAGTCGTATCGTTTACCCCCGGCAATCTGGGAGGCAAAACAGGCATTCAATTGCTCGGAAAGTCCACCGTGTGCGCTCACGTTTTGAATGAGTTTAAGATGCTCCGGAAGCCAATCGAGCGAGCGCCATACTTCACAACCAATAAGTTTTTGAGGTCGATCCTTCGAAGGTAGGCTGAGGAGCGCTTCCAAGAGTGCTTTCAGCACCCCCAGATGCGAAGGGTGTTTATCAAAGGGATTATGGGTGTAGATGATCTCTGGCTTTGTTGCAGTGATGTACGCACGGAGTTCCTTAACGATGCGGGAGCGCAGGTTTCGGTCCTTCAACAAAGCAGATGGGTGTTCCAACTGCGCGACAAAGGTATACTCACCGACCACAGCCGCCTTCCGCTGCTCTTCGCCCCGGACCTTCTTCATGGCTTCATCGGTAAAATGAGCAAATTCACCAGCGCGAGCACTCCCTGCCCCATCGGTGCAGATGATTCCACCGAACCATGCGTCCTTCTGCTGATAGCATGACAGAATGCCGGCCATAGCCATAAACTCGAGATCATCCTGATGAGCACCCACTCCAAGATGCGTGGTTCGGCCCAATGCACAGGATAACCCCACACCATCCGGTACGAAACAGCTGCTTTCGGATACCTCCTGAGGAAGCTCGCTAGAATCTTTTGCTGCCATGTCTACCGCTACTTTTGCTGGACGTCCTCCAAGGACTCCTATCGAAAACCGAACGCCCCCAAAGGCGAGCAGAAAAGATTGTGCGCAAAGTCCAAAGAATAATGGGGTTCGGCCAGCTCAACCGCTTAAAGCTCAACAGCGAAGTATCTACTCGGGTGCGCCTACCCCTGTAAGCACCGCAATCGCCTCGGCATTTCCACTGTCGCGAGCGATAGCCAATGCGGTCTTATCAGTCCTTGAAACGACAGTCGGGTCGATGCCTGCCTCCAGCAATAGCTCAACCATCGCTCCACTACCGCTAGCGGCGGCCTCATGCAGGGGCGTCCCACCGAGTTCGCTCACAACAATCGCTTCCTCCAAGCGCTCTAAAATCGCCTCGGCAACCGCCATACGGTTCTTAGCCGCAGCGTGGTGGAGGGGAGTCCAACCAACGGAATCTCGAAAGTTTGGCGAAGCTCCGGCCTCCATTAAGGCGGCGGCAACCGCCGGAAGGTCCCGCTCGACTGCCAGATGCAGCGGCGTGCGATCGTTGCTATCAACCCCATCGAGTGCTGCCCCCTCGGCGATGAGATATAAGGCAATCTCTGCTTGCCTTCGTAAAATAGCCATGTGCAAGGGGCTAAAATGAGGATGCGCCCCTTGGTCGAGCGAGGTTGCGTCAGCTACGAGGTGCCTTCCCACGTCGCGTAAATCTCCCCGGGCGATTGCCACGTCGATGCTCGGATGGACCGGTGCCACAGAGACCGATGATTCGATTCCAACAGTGGGAACGTCAAGCCCTGCACTCCACACAATTCCGTTCAGTACCTGCGTCCTAAAAGCATCATTCTCCCAATTTTGATGAAAGTGCCCGCCTGCAAAACCAAAAGCCCGCCCTCCGTGTTCTGAAGTAAACGCCCAAGCCAGCGTCTGCGCTACGCCCGCCTCCAGCGCTTCACGGATCTCCGGATTTCCAGACCGGGGTCCATCTGCTCCGAGAAGGTCGGGCGAGGGATTCGCCTGAAGTAGCGGCTCCACGCCATCTGCGAGACGAAAATTAAAATACCATTCATCTTCAACTTCGTAGGGCGTGACACCGTGATTTACCGGGTGGTCGGGCAAAACAGTTTCGGTCGGCGTCCAGATTGGGTTAATCGACTGATCCACTGCAAAATAACCTCCCAAGGCCTCTTTTAAAAGCGCAGCCATCTTAGGGCTGGAAGGCTCGAGTGCGAAGTGGATGACGCTCAATCCCCGTCCAGCGCGAACATGGGCGGCCAGCCCATCCTCGTGCCCTCTGGCCGGATGATCTTCCAGGCCGTCGCCGTAAATGACCAAGCTATCCGCGCCCGCCAGAGCCGAAGCCTCTGGCCAACCAACCGTGACCGATACGCCCAAGGGTAAACCGGACTCCTCTAGACACTCTGCCAAAAGCCGCGCCCCTTCCGGGTATTCGTGGACTCCGGCACCATGGCTGGCAGGTCCCGCAACAATCAAAATTTGAAGATCCTCCGCTTTCAAAACCGGCACAACCCCCAAAACGAGCATCAATGAAAAACAAATAAAACGCATTACCAACCTACTTTCTTGAACAATTTTAATAACGGTGAGCCCTCGGCTTAAACCAATCTTGATCAATCTAACCATGGAAAGTTCCTCAAGTAAATCTAATCCATCCTTTTCGGCTACGAGCGACAAATTGAGGCGTCCTGAAGCAAGCAACCAGCACCTGTCTCCTGCAAGAAGATCACAGCATGAAAAGCCAAGAACCACTGAATTCAACAAAGATGCCAACAAGCGAATACTGATTGACGCGCTTTAGGGTAAAAGATTTCGAAGCACCTCAACATCGCAAAAGGCGGCTTCTGCGCTTTTGAATCGTCATTCCATGGATTCTGGCCCATCGCTTATTTGAAATGTATATCACAGACCTCAACAAAGACGGCGGTATTGGCGCCAATTCCTTGCTACTTGAAATCGGGCCTTTTCGTATTTTGATCGACGCCGGCATGCATCCCAAACAGATCGGGCCCGCAGCGCTTCCCAATTTCCGCCCGATCAAACAAGAGGGAGTCGACGCCATTGTCCTCACCCACTGCCACCTCGACCACCTTGGGGCCCTGCCACTCGCCGCAAAAACCAATCCAAACGCGCCGGTGATCACCTCCATCCCAAACCTCACCCTGGCCCCGCGGATGTTGCGAAATTCTATTAATGTAATGAAGCGGCAGCGGGCCGAACACGGTATTCAGGAGTATCCACTCTTCGTTCACCGCGACCTTGCCGCCCTTAGCCGACAGTTTGAAGGGCAACAGTACGGACGCAAAGAAACTTACCGCAGTCAGGGCAGCACTTTCGATATCACCCTCCACACGGCTGGTCACGTCGCCGGAGCCAGCGCAGTGGAAATCGAGCATGATGGCGAAAAAATATGCTTCACCGGAGACGTTCTCTTCGATCAACAAAACACACTGCCGGGTGCCCAACTCCCGAGTGGGCCCTTTGACGTGCTCGTTCTTGAAACCACGCGTGGCCTCACTGAACGGCCCCAGGGCAAAACCCGCGCTACCGAAACCGAACGGCTTCTCAAAAAAATCGTCGAAATCCTCGACCGTGGGGGTTCCTGCCTAATTCCCGTTTTCGCTCTGGGACGTATGCAGGAAATGCTCAAACTCTTGAGCAAATCACTGCGCGACGGCACCCTGCCACGCAGTTCGGTATTTGTCACTGGTCTCGGGCTCGATCTCGCAAATCACTTTGATCAAATTCGACAAAAAACCGGCCTCATTGATTTTGATATTGAGGTCATTGAAGAAATGGGGGCAGGTCCGCTTGAACCCAACCTCGTGCCGGGACGCAATCCGACCAAGCGCGGGATTTATCTGGTTTCCAGCGGCATGCTCGTGGCCCATACTCCAAGCTACCAAGTTGCGGCCTCGCTCCTCTCAGACTCGAAAAACGGAATCTGTTTCATCGGCTACTGTGACCCCGACACGCCCGGCGGCACCCTGCTGAAAACCGCCAACGGTGAGCGCTTCCTCTTCGACGCTTACGACTATTCAACACCCGTCCATGCGTCGGTCGATCAATTTGACATGAGCGGACACGCCGATCGCGAGGAATTGGTGGCTTACGCCGTAAAAACCCAAGCAAAAAAAATCGTGCTCACCCACGGTGACCCCGAAGCCCGGGCCTGGTTCAAGGAGACCTTGCAAAAGGTCATGCCGGAAAGCGAAATCATCGACCCTAAGCCACTGGATCGCATTTCCCTTTAAGGCGTCAGAGCAAACTCCACAGCACAAAGATCTTCAGCGTCCTTCCGCTCGGCACTTTGCCGAGTGCACCTTCCGGACCAGCATCCCCATGCCTCCCCGGGTGTCGGGAAGGCTGTCGCCGCTCCGCCTCAGATCCCCCGCGGAACGCAGGACCGCCGTCCTCATGCTATCTGCACGTCGCTCCGTACTGTCTGCGTGAGCCGCGGGGATAGGCCCTCGACGCAAGAAGTGACAGAGGTCTTCCCCCTACCCCGGAGAACCAATCCACAGCAAAATGCTGCCTTGACGTTCATCGCCCCGCCACCCCGAAGCCTTCCGGCTTCGCACACTCCCACGAAACAAAAAAACCGGCTGCTCCCGAGGGAACAGCCGGCTGAATTTTTTCCAGCGCTATAAAACGCTGTGCTTAAGAAGCTTTAGAGAGCTTCGCCGCCCTTCTCGTCGGTACGGATCCGAATGGCTTCCTCAACAGGGATGAGGAAAACTTTACCGTCTCCGATTTTACCGGTCTTGGCTGCTTTGACGATGGCGTCGACGGTCTTTTCCGCGTCCGCGTCGTCTACAACAACTTCGATCATGACCTTCGGGAGGAAGTCGACCGTGTATTCGCTACCGCGGTAGATTTCCGTGTGTCCTTTTTGACGACCGAAGCCTTTGACCTCGATGACGGTCATGCCTTCGATGCCGACGTCGGCAAGGGCTTCTTTGACCTCTTCAAGTTTGAAGGGTTTGATGACTGCTTTTACCAATTTCATAATATTAGGTATTTAAGTGTTTTTGTGGTTAATGGCTAGCGGAAACTTAGTGACTGCTCGGAGAGAAGTCTGGATAAGCCTCTTGGCCATGCTCACAGAGATCAAGTCCTTCTGCTTCTTCTTCTGCGGTTACCCGTACACCAATCGTTACCTTAAGGATCATGAAGATGATGAAGGAGAAGATGAAGGCAGCAGCACAAACGGAAACGGCTCCAAGTACCTGAACACCGAAGTTTGCTCCACCAAAGATACCTACTGCAACCGTACCCCAGATACCGACCACACCGTGAACGGAAATGGCACCGACTGGGTCGTCCACTTTAGCCTTGTCGAGGAAGATAATCGAGAAGACCACGATAACGCCACCGATAATACCCACAAGGATCGAGGCCATTGGGCCCATGGCGTCCGCACCAGCGGTGATTGCCACAAGACCGGCAAGAATACCATTCAGAGCCATCGTCAAGTCTGGCTTCTTGATAAGGATCCAGGAAACGAACATCGCGGTGAGTCCGCCAGCAGAAGCTGCCAAAGCCGTAGTCGTGAAGACCAAGCCGAGCTCTTCAGGCTCCGCTGAAAGGACCGAACCACCATTGAAGCCGAACCAACCAACGAAGAGAAGGAACACACCAATCGCAGCAAGCGGTAAGTTGTGTCCAAGGATCGGACGAATCTTTCCGTCAACATACTTGCCCGCACGTGGTCCAAGGATGATCACACAAGCAAGGGCGGCAAATCCACCGAAACCGTGCACCACTGCAGATCCAGCGAAGTCAGCGAAGCCCATGGCGTCGAGCCAACCTTCACCCCAGTGCCAGGAACCAACTACAGGATAGCCGATAGCTACCAGGATAAGAGAGAAAATCATGAAAGAGCTGAGCTTGATACGCTCGGCAACCGCACCGGAAACAATCGTTGCCGCCGTTGCCGCAAACATTGCCTGGAAGATGAAGTCACCGAAACCAGTCATGGCCAGGCCAACACCACCGTACCCAAAGGTACCATCGGCATCAGCATTCAAATCGCCAATCGGTCCACCAAAACCAAGCACGTTTGGAATGATCCAATCTGCCGGGTAGTGGGTATTGAAGCCGATCAAAGCGTAGGTCAGGATACCGATTGCAATGATGAACACATTCTTGAAGAGGATGTTCACCGTGTTCTTCGCCTGTGTCATCCCCGCTTCGAGCGTAGCGAAGCCGAGGTGCATGAGGAGCACCAGCGCGGCCGCAATGCAGGTCCACAACATGGACACCACAAAGAAGTCGAAAGCAAAGGCGTACTCGCCCTGACGCTCAAGAAGTGCAAGGTAGTCCTCAGCCTCTTCAATTCCAGCGTCAACCGCTGCTTGTGCAGGAGCCAAGGCGAGCGCGATGACAGACGAGTAGTCAGCCGCTTCTTCTTCAGCAACCGCCGGAGTCGGGGCAAACGCAAAAGCGCTCACACAGGCAAGGGCCAGAGTAAAGCACTTTAATTTACGAAAGCGGCCAAAGAACGACTTCGGCGCCTCCGCTTCATTAGTGTGTGATGAGTGTTTTGTTTTCATGTATGTGTGAACAGATGATGTTGTGTTGAATTTTGACGAGTTAGGGCCAGTTCGGCTGACCAGTGTTCATAGTTCGCTCAATGCAATGAGCTCAGAACTGTTTGAGCAGAGCACATGCCAAAATTAAAAAAACCCGACACACCGGCCATGAATGCCCTAAAATCCTTTCGACCCGCGCCTTCCCGTATTGGCATTTTGATGGTTATCAACTAATTATGAATAAATGCCTTTTTTGAAAACTTTTGGTTTAATTTTAACCTTCTCACAAAATCACCCAAATCCCGTTAGTCTTCGACGCCCCGCACGTTTAAAAATCCGTTGCCTATGCCCACCTGAATGACGATTCAACCAAGGTGGGTCATCGCACACTTGCACATTTTTAGAGATGGCTTGGCTCCAGTGGATGTTCTTTCTGAACACCATTAAACCAATGGCAGGGCCGACTGCCCTGCGCTCGCCTCGCGATGCGTCACTAGAGTTTATCAAGCTATTCAACCAAACCGACGGCTTTGGCTTCGACACAACCAAGCACAAAGCCAATGATTACACCCTCGTCAAGGCATACGCGCGCCGAGGCCAACAAGTCCCTCGGGATGCCTGTTTCATAGACGGCTCCGGGCATCTATCCTGCTACGCCCTAAAATTGAGCAAGGGCATCGTGCGACCTTTTCAGGCTTTACCTAACAATATTGAGGAAGTGAAGGTGCCTTTCGTACTGATCGAGGATATCATTGATGATCCCTTCTTCAGACCAATTCATAATATCATACCCCTGCCCACCTTCTCTGAAGTATACATCTGCGCGATAATATTCCAGAGCCTTGGCCCGTTTCCTTCGGGTGTCATCGAGCACGAACGCAGGGCGTTCGTAACTGCGCGGGCGAACCATATAGTAAAAGTCCATTTCGTCCCCATGCAGAATTTCGATCCAGATACGTCCATCGTCTCCAGAATCAATCTTGGTCTTCAAGTTTCGTCCCTCCAACTCCTTCGCAACTGCTCCGAAAGCGGCTTTAACGGGACCCTGAATAAACTTGAGAACCGCTGCTTCATCGGGGTGATCCACAACGGTCCGGAGCCGTTTCCGCCAGTTACCCCCGGATAAACCGACAGTTCTGGCCTCGATGAGGCTGCTCCGCTTGAGCGTTTCAAAGCGCAAAGCCCGATGCAACCCGAGGCAAATGAAAAGCATGATGATGGTGAATGGTAGGGCACTTGCGATGGTGGCCGTTTGTAGCGCGGTGAGCCCACCGGCAAGGAGCAGGACCGCCGCCACGACACCTTCCAAGATTGCCCAAAAAATGCGCTGCCAAAGTGGGGATTCCTCTTTTCCACCGGAGGTGAGCATATCCACAACGAGTGAACCGGAGTCCGATGAGGTGACGAAGAAGGTAATCACCAAAAGCGTTGCAAAAAAGGAAGTTATCGAAGAAAGCGGCAACTCCTCGAAAAAGACGAAAAGCGCAACCGACTCATCTTCCATAACCGCAGATGCAAGCCCCTCAATGCCTTGAAACATGATCATGTGAAGGGCGGTGTCGCCGTAAAACGTCATCCACATAAAGGTGAAGCCGACGGGCACGAACAGTACGCCACAAACAAACTCGCGGATGGTCCTTCCCCGCGACACGCGAGCGATGAACATGCCGACGAAGGGGGACCAGGCAATCCACCAACCCCAGTAAAAGAGCGTCCACCCTCCGATCCAACTGGTCGGCTCATAGGCGTACAAATTAAAGGTCGTCGCGACAAATCCGGAAAGGTAATTTCCGGTGTTTTGCACCAAAGTTTGGAGCAAAAACACGGTCGGTCCAAAGACCAAAACAAAGGCGAGCAAGCCGACCGCCAAGACAATGTTTAATTCAGAAATACGCCGAATGCCGCCATCCAGGCCAAGACCTACGGAAATGGTGGCGATCGCGGTGATCACCCCAATCAAGACCACTTGAATGACAGGCGTTGAAGGGAGCCCAAAGAGGTACTCCAGGCCTGAATTCACCTGTATCACGCCAAAGCCAAGCGAAGTCGCCACCCCAAAAATAGTTCCGAGAACCGCAAAGATATCAACGGCATGGCCAATCGGCCCGTAGATACGGTTTCCAATGAGAGGAAATAGAGCGGACCGAACGGTCAACGGGAGGTCGTGACGAAAGGCAAAGTAAGCGAGTGAAAGTGCGATCACCGCATAGATCGCCCAAGCATGCACCCCCCAGTGGAAGAAGGTGATGCGCATCGATTCTCTGGCGGCATCGACGGTTTCCCCGGTACCGGTCGGCGGCGAAACGTAGTGCATGACCGGCTCGGCGACTCCGAAAAACATTAAACCAATGCCCATACCAGCAGAGAAGAGCATCGCAAACCATGATAGATAGCTGTAATCCGGTGTGCTGTGATCCGGCCCGAGCTTGATCTTGCCCATGGCGGAGAGGCCGAGGTAAATCACAAACACCACAAAAAAGGCCACCGACATAACGTAAAACCACCCAGCGGAATCGCTAATCCACGCTTGGACCGAACCAAAAACACTCTCGGCAGATTCGGGGAATCCGACTGAAAACACCAACAGGACCAAAACTAAAAATGAGGAAACGTAAAAAACGGGTGGATTGATTTGCAGACGAATCTTCTTTTTGGGTGCGTCAGCTTTTTCGGCGGGCGTTTTTTTCTCTTCCATAGTTTAAATAATCTTTTGTGAATTAAGCGTTTGGCTTACACGCATGCTCGAAAACTTCCGGAGTGTCGCAGACCTACGACCGGGCTATTTGAGACGGCTTGCGCTCTTAATCGTGCTCAGAAATAGTAGCCAAAGTTTAGGTTGAAGCGGGTCTGCCAACGATCGTTTTCATTTGCGCCAAACTGGCCGCTGAGCGCACCGGTGGCGTCCGGCTCAGCGGGTGCGGAGACCTCACGATTTCCGACAAAATCATTCCCGTCCGAAAAGACCATTTCCGAGTAAATATACCAATTCCCACTTGCCCAGGCAGATCCCAAGGTTATGAAATTACTGTCGTTGAACCCACCCTTCGGCTTTAGGAGGGAGCTGTACTCAACGAAGGGCCGCACAGAGTCGAGCCAAGTCAAGGTTGGCGTCTCGTAAAGGTAGCTCAGGGAAACCGCGGGAATCCACATTTCCGCAGCCACTTCAGTCGGAAAATCATAGGCACCCATGGTCACGAGGTCGCGGGTCAGGCTCACTCCATCAGCATCTTGGTAATCCACATTGAACTTACTATAGCTCAACTGTGAGGTAAGGTTCCAATTCCCCCACTCAAGCACACTGTGCACAGAGGCCGCGAAGCGGTCACCATTACTCTGCCGTCCGTTGCTGTCCAATACCTGGTAGAGGAACGACGCTCCAAGAGAGCTGTCTGCACCAAGGAGCGTGCTTTGGTATATGGCACGCAGGTTAAATTGGTGGGATTCTTCGTAGCCCAAGCCCGTCTCATCGACCACGTCGTAGGAAAAGCGGCTGCTCTGGCGGCTGAAATTGTTTCCCCCACCCCGCGGCGCAGACCTTGCATAGTAGGCGAAATCGAGCGTCCAATCTTCAATGCGTTCCACGGTGTACTTGATCCCCAGGTTCATGTTATCAGACAAACCAACGTAGTAATGCTGGTCAAAAAACCAGCTTTGCGAGACCCCAAACGGTCCGGGTCCAAACGGAGCGCGGTTGAGCCCCGCGATGATCTGATCCTTTTGGTCAAGTTGGTAACCCACCCAGGCAGCACGGGGAAAATGGTAGCTGTCGGCATTATTTGCACCATAGCCTGGATAAAACCGGTATTCAGCATGCCCAATCCAAGGACCACGCTCATAATCAAGGTTGATGCGAAAGGTGTCCA
>PWZW01000279.1 GCA_003567255.1 Puniceicoccaceae bacterium
GACGTAACATGCTGCCAAGGTATGTGTGCTGCAACAAGGACGTGCGGCTCCTTTCAGTTCCCGGACGAAGCGGGCGTGTGCAGCTGTATGGAGCCGCACGTCCTTGTTGCAGCACACATACCTTGGCAGAATGTTACGCCACGCTCACCGCCCTCCCTCTGCCCCAGCGTATTTCAGGTGCCGAGGCGGCCCGGTTAATCGAGGCGAACTTCAGCCAGCGGTTTGAAATCATCGACCTGTCTCAACAGGACTATCCAACAGCCATCCGTCTCTGCGCCGACTTGGGTCGCATGAATGGTCAAATTTACGACGCGCTACACCTTTCTACGGCACTCAAAAGCGGATGCCAATGCCTCTACACTTACCATTTAAAGCATTTTACCGAACTCGCCACTGGACGCAAACAGGTTGCCACACTGTAGGTGGCTTGTGCCATAAAACCCAAAGAAAAGGCCCTCCCTTCGAAGGCCATTCTACAATCGAAAAAGAAGAAATCCGTAGAAAGGTGAGTAATCGGTTCCATTGCCAAGGAGGGGCCGGAGAACGAATCGCTCGAAGCCTCTACACCTCCCATGGAGGCTGTGGCAGAGCTAAAAAGCTTTTACCTAAAACACGGCATCTGTCCGACGATACACGGTGAAGATAGCCTGTCAAAAAAGCGGCTAAGCCGAAGCGAGGGGCGCTTGAAGTTGTACTGAATAGGCCATGTTTTTGGGCAAACCCTCAACCGTCCGTCCCACTGGACTTTTTAAGGTCGTCAGCCATTTGGTCGAGTTCGGCTTGGCGTACTTCCATGGAGGCACTCCGTTCAATCAGGTACTGTTCACATTTCTCGAGATAAGCTTCCCGCTCATCAAAGTCCTTTCGCAAGGATTTGAGTTGAGCTTCCAAACGCTGGTTGTGTTTGGTGAGCTCTCTTTTTGATTTTTGCTCAACCAGGAAACGCGCGACTAAGGCCTCTTTTGAAAGCTGACTTAACGACGCTTCGTCGACTTCTGGAGTGGTTGGTGGTTTTGTATCAAAACGGGTCTGTTCACCTGACTGATCGGCTCCCGGGAAGGGGAAGATATTTTCAAACGACTCCCCGAAATCCGGTTCTGTTTCAACTGTTTCACTCTCTTCCGGGGTTTTGTATTTTTTTGTTAAACGCTCGCGGAGCTCTTGATAGCTTGTGCCCTCAGGTAGTGAAGCCGAGCTCTCCGGCTTTCCTCCGTCTGCCCAGGAGAGATTCGGGCACACGGCATCCAGCGTTTTGCGGAGTCGCATGGTGATCGTTTCCACATCGCTCTCCGAAAAGACGGAATGGCGCACGCCCTCGCGAATCAAACTAGCCAGAAATTTAGGATCCCGGTTCCCTGATAAACAAATTATCGCATGAAAGGAAATGTGCTTTCGCAAATTTCTGAGCGTACCGAGGGCATCTTCACTGACAAAGTCGCTGGCGAAAAGAAGGACAGGACGTTTTTTCGGCGATTCCTTTTCGCAGAGGTCTTTAGCGGAACCCTCATTATCCGCGTAGGCGAGGCGCAAACCTCCGGCTTTCAAGGCTTGCCAAAGGTTTTTAAAACGGCCGGGTCGATCAAAGAAAATGAGTAAATGTTCAGCATTCATTATAACTGAGAATATGGGGTGACTAGGGTGCTTGTTTTATAGCCGCTAGGGAGTGGTCCAATTGGCAACGGCGAAAAAACTGGCAAAGGCGGCGCGAACGTTCGAAGGCGCAACGTTTCCGATGGAGAGACTTGAGCGAACTGGGAGGACCAAACTTGCCCCACGATCACGTTTAGCAAAGTGAGTCCGCATCCGCTCGGCAAGCTGCTGGTTTTGGCTTAGCGACCGTTGACCCACATCCGGGATGATCCAGAGTGTTTCAGCGTCATCGTTACCATTCGGTGCTTCGGCTAAAAAAGCGGACGAAGAAATGGTTTTATGAACCAAACCCCAACTGCGAGCGTACAACTCAATCTCAGCAAGCGGTGTGGCTAGTGCCTCATCGTAGACCAACACGCTCCCCTGCGCCAAGCAGAGCGCCCGATCCAAGTCTGCAAAGTGCGCACGGCGGCGAGCTTCCTCCACCCGCCAATGCTCTCCCTGAGCCTGTGTTTTCGAGATAGAATCCGGATACGTGGCCAGCGCTTTCCTCGAAGTAGAGGGCGAACGATCCCCACCCTCAGACGGCGGATTAACCCGCCCCAACAGATCACGGAGGAAGCATGCTGGCGGGGCGCCGCGATACACCATACAAGCACCAGCGTTTGCCACAGAGATTGTTGATTCCCAGTCCGGTAAACCATAGACGCAAATGGGTAGGCGTCTGCCCCAGGCATTGCAAGAGCGGATAAAATCCACCGTAGTTTCTCCCAAGTACGTTAAGAGTAAGAAATCGGCCCGGTCAACAAGCCTCCGCTCAGCGGTGTCGGGCGCATCATACCGCACCCAATCAACACCAAGGTCGGAGGCGATCAGTCGCATGTCGCGCTCAACCTCTGGAGAGGCGTCGAGAAGTATACCGAAAGCCATCACGTATGAAGGAAACAAAGGCGGACCCACCCTTTACCGGGCTGCGCCCGCTTCCCCCGTTTTCACAGAGGCAACGATTGCCAAATAAACCACTACGGCAAGGCCTACCTTGTTTATCAAGTCACCAATGTTATAGATCAAGTGCTTCACTTCTTCGCCAAAGCCGAAGGAAGGCATGAGGTAACCGATGGGATAGATGGTCCAACCGATCAAAACGAAAAAGAACATGAAACGTACCCCTTTGCGGACAGATTCGGAGATCGACGCAGGGAGCGAGGACATCGCCTTAAACAAAGAGGCAAAAATCAGAATCCAGCAGAGGAACCCCGCGCCGAACAGGCCAAGGTGCAAGACGGTGTCGCGACCGGCCTGGAGTTCCCCAAAGAAGCCGAAAAAGATCATAGCGAGGTCCAGCACGATAAGGCGCACCATAAAACCACGTCCGCGAGGACCGAGACCGAGGATGAGCGGAAACTTTATTAACATGAGCGGAGTGGTTAGAATCCAGTCCACATAGCGATACAAGGTAATCATCTGCTCATCTCCACTCGCTGACAATGTGGCAAAATTCGTCGTCATGTACCAATAATTAGCGGCGGCGATAAAGAGGATAACCCCGGACACCGACATGAGTGCGCGGTATCGGATAGGCACTGCGTTTCGCTCGGCAAAAAAGAAAAGGCTCCCTGCGGCCATACCGATAAGCGTAAGCACAAAGGATGAGAGTACAATAAACTCAAAGAGAGTGGAGTCAGTGGAAGGCATAATTTATAAAGCTTTGTAGCGAAAATATGATGTGCGTAGCGAAAGATGTGAGGGGCTTACC
>PWZW01000185.1 GCA_003567255.1 Puniceicoccaceae bacterium
AACTCAAGGGCGGGTTCCCCAACTTCCTGGGCAGCGAGAAACTCTGTGTACTTTGTAGCCGGGTTAGCCAAAGCACTGGACAGGCATAAAACAGCGAGAGCCAAGAAGTAAGCATGCAGCTTCTTCAGCCCGTGGACCAAGCCTGACATCGAAAGCCGAAAAGCAGGAGCACCAATTATTTTGTAGAGCATTTTTGTGAAGGGGTGAGTCGGATTTTATTGATCGCCTTGGATTAAATTTTGAGGGACGTCCACTGAGCATTATTCCGAGCGCTCTGCACCACCGCCTCAATAAAGGCCATACCGCGGACGCCGTCTTCAATTTTGGGATAATCACTCGCCCAGTCTGGAGCGGTTTCTCCGCACATGTGCGAAGCGAGATCCGCCGCAAAATTCCGATAAATATTGGCAAAAGCCTCCAGGTAGCCCTCCGGATGGCCTGCCGGCAAGCGACTGTGCTGCGCGGCGCTCTCGGCGACATAGCCATTACCCGGGCGATAGAGCTGAGTCGGTTGATCCAATCGATGCACTTTTAAAGTGTTGGGCTCCATTTGGTGCCACTCCAAACCACCCTTCTCGCCGTAAACACGAAGGTTCAGGCTATTTTCTTCACCTACAGAAATTTGGGAAGCATGTAAGACACCTTTAGCGCCTCCCTCAAAACGGATCAGGACGTTGCCATCGTCGTCCAGCAAACGACCTTCAACAAATGTGGTAAGGTCCGCAGCAAGCTCCTGTATCCGCAATCCGCTGACATACTCAGCCAAATTCTCCGCGTGGGTGCCAATATCACCGATGCATCCGGCAGCACCCGAGCGCTTTGGGTCGGTCCGCCAGGACGCCTGCTTCTGGCCGTCCTGCTCGATCGGCAGAGCCAGCCAACCCTGCGGATACTCGACCACTACCTTGCGCACCTTGCCGAATTCACCTCCCTGCACCAACGCGCGCGCTTGCTTCACCATCGGATAGCCAGTGTAATTGTGCGTCAAACCATATTTAAGCCCGGTCTCCTCAACCAACGCGGCGAGTAATTTAGCCTCGGCAAGATCGAAAGTTGCCGGCTTGTCTGAAATGACATGAAACCCGGCTTCCAAGGCGGCTTTCGCAGCCGGAAAATGGACGTGATTGGGCGTGACGATCGAAACAAAGTCCATCCGGTCGCCCTCGGGCCGCTTGGCCTCTTCCCGCATCATGGTCTCGTAATCCGGGTAACAGCGATCTTCCGGAAGATAAAGACTGCGACCTGACTGGATCGAGCGCTGCGCGTCCGAGCTGAAGGCACCGCAGACCAATTCAACCTGGCTGTCGATCGCTGCGGCAATCCGGTGAACCGCCCCGATGAACGCTCCTTCTCCGCCACCGACCATTCCCATGCGAATTTTTCGATTTAGTTTCATAAATTTCCTTTGTAGTTGAACCTACTTACGTTCGAAGGCCGCGTCAAAGGCAAGCCCACTCGGCTTAAAATCAACGCTGCGGGCAAACGCCGCTGCCTCAGTGCCCCCGTGCACACGATCCATCCGCGCATCCTCCCACTCAATTGAGAGGGGCCCCGCGTAGCCCACATCGTTGAGGGCCACGATGATATCCTCAAACTTGATATCCCCATGCCCAAGCGACCGGAAGTCCCAGTAACGCCGCGCATCGGCGAAATCGGTATGCCCGCCGAAGACACCCACGGTGCCGTCTCCATGGCCCCACCAAGCGTCCTTCATGTGCACGTGATACAGGCGGTCGCCGAACTCACGAATAAAGCGGACATAATCGACCCCCTGGTAGCCGAGGTGACTTGGATCGTAATTAAAGCCAAAGCGCTTGTGCTGATGGACCGCCTCAAGCGCACGTTGGGCGCTGGCGATATCAAACGCGATCTCGGTCGGGTGGACCTCCAGAGCAAAGTTAACATCCACCTCCTCAAACACATCGAGGATGGGGAGCCAACGCTTGGCGAAATCCTGAAACCCCTTTTCCAGGAATGCCTGAGAAGTCGGCGGAAAGGCATAAAGTGCATGCCAGATCGATGAGCCCGTGAAGCCGTTGACGACGGGGGCGATGACGGTTTCATCGGGCCGCGCATCGAAGAATTTGCGGGCCGCGCGGGCTGCGTTTTTCATTTCCTCGGCCGCCCGTTGACGCACGCCCTCGGGGTCGCCATCACCCCAAATTTCTGGAGAAAGGATCGCTTGATGCCGCTCGTCGATAAGATCGCAGATGGCTTGCCCAACCAGGTGATTCGAGATCGAGTAGCAGGTCAGCCCATGAGCCTGCAGTTTCTTCCAGAGCTCCGGTATGTAGTCCGCCTCCGCAAGCGCACGGCCAACCTCGAAATGATCACCCCAGCAGGCAAGCTCGACCCCGTCATAGCCCATTTGCTTAACGAGTGGAAGCAGTTCATCCAGCGGAAGGTCGGCCCATTGACCGGTGAAGAGAGTAACTTTTCGGGACATAATATTATTTTGGGTATGTATGCTTAGGTTTTGAAAAAAAGGGCTATTCGATCACGAACTAATGGTGGGGAAGGCGATTCGATTTTCCCGCGCGTCGCTGCGGCGCCCGACCTCTCCGCCGTAGCGACGACGGTATTTCATCGGGGTGATGTTAAGTTCGTCACGAAAAGCACGGGAAAGTTTCCCCTGATCACTAAAGCCGCACTGCGCAGCAACCAAGCCGATGCGTATCGTAGTCTCCCGCAGCAATCGGCAGGCGGCGTAGAGGCGTGTCCGGCGCAAATACATCAGCGGCGAGAGCCCGAAGATCCTTTTAAAGAGCCGCTCCTGGGAGCTCAGGGAGATACCCGCATAAGCCGCCATGTCCGCAACGGATATTTTCTTCCTAAAATGATGTTTCACAAATTCCACAATACGGGACATTTCGGGATGATCGCCATAAAGCTTGTCGGAATCTTGAATCACGCGCGTCACCCCGGCGAGACCAATGATCCTTCCCTCGTGATTGGACAGTGGCACCTTTGAGGTGCACAGCCAATTCAACCCACCATCCGCAAAGGGCACCAACTCGATCCGGTTGTAGATGGGTGACCCCCCGTCCATTACCCGCCGATCATCGGCAACAAACGCCTCCGCTAGAAAATCTGGAGCATAATCAAAGTCGGTCTTACCCAACAGTTCATTGACCGTTACCTCGCCCATGATCTTTGCGAAACTCTCGCTGGCATCCATGAAACGGCCTTCGCGATCCTTAACAAAAAAATACGCACCCGGCACGCTATCGAAGAGGCAGCCCATCCATGGATGGACACGCAGCGACGCATAAAAAGCCTCTCTGGAATCTTCTTCCCTGGTGAGCTGGATGGGGTGAACCTGCACAATAGTACTTAAAGAT
>PWZW01000264.1 GCA_003567255.1 Puniceicoccaceae bacterium
ATATGCCACCCCCGCAGAGTCCTATTTTGCCCGGTTCCATGATTATCTTTGATTGTGAATTAATCGAGGTGCGGGACCCTTCATAACCTTTTCCCAAGTTTTTTGAAAAGCGGCTGCACTCTCTGGCAGCCGCTTTTTTTTTAATCTTCCGCAATTATCATGTGATTTGTAGAGTCGTTTCAGGCAGCGGGTTCGCCACCAAAGTTTTGAGGCAGGCTTTCAGCCTGCGGAATTTCTTTTTGCCATCCACCCCAGCGCGTTGCGCTGGGCTAGGGTGCATAAGGCCGTTGGCCTTAGACGCTGATGACGCCAACGGCGTCGCTCAACATAGCCCAGGGCAGCGCCCTGGGTACCCGGCCTATCCAAGTCGGTGCAGGCTGAAGGCCTGCTTCAATCTGCGACGCCCAGGCCAGTAGTTGAGCTCCGTGGCTCAGCAACTCGGCTGATCGCAGCTTCGTTTTCATTTGCCGCCTGTCCCTCGGAGCGGGGTGCGTTTTCGTGCCAAAGGAACCTTGGACAGCGACAAGTGCTTGGCAGCAGGGCTGCCCCAGTCCAAAGACGGCGGCGCCGTCGGGTAACCGGTCCGCGACAAATAGAACAGCACATGCTTTTAAAGATACCACGGGGATTGCCGAAGAACTTTTTTTTTGCGTCGCTTGAAATACAGTTTTTTGCCAATTTCTCCGACAGCTAGCTAGCGCTTCCCAGAACCAAAGTGTTTTCACATCATGAGCCAAAAAAAAGGACCGGTCATTTTCATCGCAGCGATTTTTCTGGGGTTGATTCTCGTACCCGTCTTTATCTTTTTTGGTCCTGGCGTGGGTGGGGGTGGAAGCCGAGCTGAGCAACCCCCTCAGCATGGAGGCTCGGCAAGGGCTTCCGACTTGGAAGAGCTTGCCCGACAGGCACGCCTGCTGGTCAGTGATCGGCTTGCTGCGGCCCTCCGGAGGGGGGAGATTGATCTGGAAACGATGGGAGAGTTTAATCGGCAGTTACAACGGGCGGAAGACTTGCAGAGCCGTGGTCGCGGGGACCAGGCACGGGCACAGTTTGAGCAGTTGATTGAAAGCGCCGAAACGGAGCTTGCCCGTTTTGAGCTGGCCGATAAAGCGCGTTCGCTGGAAGCCTCCCTCAGCGCACAATTGGCAGAGCTGGCACCCCTACAAAGCCGTTTCCCAAATGCTTATGCCGCAACACAAAGCGTCTTTGAGGAGGGGAAACAAGCGCTTGCGCAAAACGCATTTTCCGCAGCGGTGGATGCTTTTGAAGAGACGGAGGAGCGTGTGCAGGAACTTGCCGAGCGGGGCGTGGCAGTAGTTCAGCAACTGCTTGAAACCGGAGATGCACGGCTTAAAGACCTCGCCCTCGAAGCCGCAAGCGAGGCCTATGAGGATGCCCTTCGTATAGATGCTGGAAACCGTAAAGCCATCCAGGGTCTGGAAAAGGTGTCTGCCCTTGAGGGTATTCAGGAAGAGATTGCGGCGATTGATCTCCTGATTGCGGATGGGCGCTTGGATGCTGCCCTGCGCGCCACCGAGGCACTCCTCGAAACTCGCCCGGATAACCCTGTCCTCTCAGATCGCCGAAAATCGATCAGAGACCTGATCAACGCGCGCGACTTCGAAAATCTCCTAGCCGAAGCGGATGCTGCAGAGGAGCGGGGAGATTTGGTGGCCGCGATTGATGCGCTGGAGGCAGCCTTGGAAATTCGTGCGGATTCCAGTCTCGTTGATCGTTTGCGGCGGATCGTCGAGGAGCGCCGTCAAATTAAATTGGAAACCACTCTGGGAGCTGCCTTCGCCCGACTGCAGGCTGCGGACTACCCTGCGGCGCGAGACCTCTATCGGGAGGCGCTGTCGATTGACGAAAGTTCGGAAGAGGCGCAGCAGGGTCTGGAGCGGTCGGCGCGCCTGCTGATCGCCGAAGTTGAGTTTCGGGAGAATCTTGAGGCTGCGGCGAGAACGGCTGAGGCAGGACGTTTTCCCCTCGCCGCCACGTTCTTTAACCGAGCCATGGCTACCCGGCCTAGCAATTTGCCGGAAACGGAGCGGGAGCGTTCGCTTAGGCAGGAGTTGGAGGTGCAGAGTGAGCAAGTCACGGTCACCATCCGTTCTGATAACCGTACCTTTGTCAGCATTATCGGCGTCTTGCCTCCAGAACAGTTTCGGACAAAGGAGCTTTCCGTCTTTCCTGATGTCTATAAGGTGAGAGGCACGCGCAGGGGGGAAGCCGATGTCGAGATTGAGCTTCGCGTGAATGCCAGAGAAGGACCTAAAACCATAACCGTAACGAATCGATGATCCAGCGCACGCGGAGAAAACTGTTTACCTTGCTGGTCGCCATAGGGGGAATCGCCAGTATGGGCCTCTGCGCAACGCCTGATCCGGATATTTTCGACGGACGGGCTGCTGCGGAATCGATGGAGTCCACCTCAGCCTCGCAAGCTGAGGAACAGGCCGCAGGCGGTGCGGATGCGCTGCCAGACGCGGGAGTTGTGCGTCAGGAACCTGCCGATGATCCAGAGTCCGGCGATACGCTCGACGGGGAAGGGGAGCCACCGACGAACGAAACCGCTGAAGAAACCGCCGATGCCCAAGAAACCGCCGGTGCTGAAGAAGCCGACGGTGCGGGAGGTGGACAGGACGCGGAAAGTCCAAGCGAGGGTGCCGAAGTGGCGGATGGCCAGAGCGCTCGCTCTTTTGAGGGCTTGGACGGTATCGGTGGTACGCCCGTTGCCCATCCCGGCGCGGAAAGCGTTGATGAGGCGGAGCTTGAAGCGGCTGCCGAGCAGGTGCGCAGCGCCGGCGCCGGCACGCCCGAGGAGAGCGGCTCAGGAGGTGGCGAGTCTCCGGGCGAAGGTGCCGGCGAGGAGCGCAGCTTCGACGACCTAAGGGTCGGTGGCTCAAGTGCTCAGGATCGGCAGGTCGAGGTTTTGCGCTCGCGTGAGACGCGAACGTCATCGGAGCCCACGGTACGCACTGGTGGCCAGCGTGGCACCGCCTCAAGCCCACAGGATGAACAAGCTGGTGCCGACCAAGGTACCGATGTACCGGAGGGTTTGTGAATGGGAGTTTTTAACAAACTGGGATTGACCCTCGGGATTTACCTTCTGTTGGCGGCGGTGCCTGCCGTGCTTGAGGCGAAGCGCTTACCACCGGAAGCTATCTCCTATAGTGCATTTTTGAGCAAAGCGGAGTTTGATGCCCGTTTCCCCGGTGAGGCTGTACAGGCCGCCAACCTCTTACCCCACGGGTGGTATGTGAGGTACCAGCACGAAACACTTACCTACTGGTTTGGGCCGGTACGCTTTCGTTCTGTTGCCGATGATTATGCCAGCCAG
>PWZW01000190.1 GCA_003567255.1 Puniceicoccaceae bacterium
GACATCCCATGGACTGCTTTGTTGATCGGGCTGTGGATACCCAACTTTTTCTACTGGGGGCTAAATCAATATATTGTTCAGCGAACGCTCGGGGCGAAATCCCTCGCCGAGGGGCAGAAGGGCATTGTTTTTGCCGCCGGGCTCAAGCTCATCATTCCCTTCATTGTGGTTATCCCTGGCATTCTGGCCTTTAACCTGTTTTCGGGAGATCTGATGCGAAGCGCAGAGACGCGGAACGCGCAGATCATGGCTAACGTCTCGGAAATTCAAGCAGTTCAGGTGAGGCTTGATTTCGTCGAAAATCAGCCCGACCTTGCGAGCCTTGCCCTCGCGCACAACACGCAAGTCGCCCTCAATAGCCAAGTCGCCGGTGTTCCTGAGATACCCACTGAGGTAATGTTGCCTGAGGAAATGGCCCACCGGATTAACCTACTGGCGTCGCAAATCGTTGATGCCGGCGGGCGATCGGCCGGGACATTATTTGGCTACGACTACGACGCGGCCTTCCCCGTGCTCGTGCGTAATTTGATCAGTCCGCACCCTTGGATTTCCTGGTTCGTCCTCGCTGCCCTCAGTGGTGCGGTCATCAGCTCACTCGCTTCCATGCTGAACTCAGCCTCAACCATCGCGACGATGGATCTCTACGCGCGGTTCGCCAAAGTCGACGACCAAAAGCGGCTTGTTTTTGTCGGGCGCTCCTTCGTCATTTTGTTCGTTTTGATCGCTGCCATTGTGGCTCCGATGCTGGATCGCTTTGATAGTATTTTCGCCTACATCCAGGAGTTCCAGGGCTTCATTTCTCCGGGGATTTTAGCGGTCTTTATCTTTGGCTTTTTCTCCCCGCGCACACCGCGTTGGTTCGGGGTGGTGGGCATCCTTACCAACATCCTTTGTTACGGTGGGCTGAAGCTCTTTGGCGGCCAATGGCTGGTCGACAATGGTCTCTGGTATGCGGACCAAGTGGCCTTCCTCGATCGGATGGGAATTTGCTTTTTCATCGTCATTTTGATGGGTGTTTTGATCACCCTGATCAAGCCGATGGAAAAGCCGGTGGTGCTGCCAGTGAATGAAAAGATCGAGCTGGTTTCCTCTCCGGGTGCCAAGATCGTGGGCTGGGGTATCATCGTGGCAACGCTCTGTCTCTACGTCGTTTTCTGGTAAGCAAAGCGCGGTTTGCTTCCTTGGGTTGGCGTAGCTTTCGTCAATCTGGGGGGGCAGGTCGGGGCCTGAGTGCTCTGTTTCAGCGGATCTCCGCTTGCCAGCGGTCAGTGTATGCGCACAGTGGGTGCATGCCTTTCCGTAATCTGCGGGACGTTTCTACATGATTGGATTGATCGAAAACCATGCCGCGCCGGAGCCTGCCGATTATCTGGCCACCGTTGTGGGCAATATTTTTGCCCACAACGGGTCGCTGGCCTCGGGCCTGGGGCTAAGCCACCGACCGCAGCAGGCGGCCATGGCTGCGGCGGTTGCGGAAGCGTTGGCGGCGGATGCGCCCCTTCTGTTTGAAGCGGGTACCGGCGTGGGCAAGAGCCTTGCCTATCTCATCCCCGGCATTATCCGCGCGGTGGATACCGGGCGGCCGCTCCTCGTCTCCTCTCACACCATCACGCTGCAAGAGCAAATTCACCAGAAAGACCTCCAAATTTGCCGGAAGCTCTTCGAGTCCACGCCGGCGTTGAATAAATACGCACGTTTTGAGCCAGCTCTACTGGTCGGCAAGGCAAACTATTGCTGTGGTACGCGGCTTGCGCGAGCTCTCCGTGAAGCGGAAAACCCTCATCAAAAGGAACTTTTTGATACCCACGAACGGGCCGAGTTGCGACGGCTTGCGGAGTGGATTAAGACGTCGTCCACCGGTACTCGTCAGGAGCTTTCACCCGCTCCGGACCCTGAGGTGTGGGATAAAGTAAATGCCGAAAGCTCGGTTTGCTCACGCAAGCACTGCTCCCCGGAGACCTGCCCCTACCAGCGGGCCCGGGCCCGGTTGGCCAAAGCACAGGTCATTATCGTCAATCACAGTCTGCTCTTTTCGCTGCTTAATGCGGGGATGAGCCCCGGTGAGGATCAGCGAGGCATCCTTTTTCCGGATGATGCGCTGGTGCTTGACGAGGCGCACCGCGTCCCCGCGATCGCGACCGATCATTTTGGCCTCAGCTTGAGTTCTTACAGTGTGGACCGCGCCCTGCGGCGTCTTTTTAACCCTAAAAAGGGCCGTGGATTTCTGAGCCGGTTTAAAAACCATTTTGACGAGGTGTGCGTGCAGGAAGCCCTGGATGCAAATCTGGAGTTTTTTGATAACCTCGGTGAGAATGTACTTCGCAAAAATCGCCTGGTTCGGGTCGTTACTCCGGAAATTTGTCCGGACACCCTGAGCGAACCCCTCCAAAACCTCGCCGACCGCCTCGCGGTACACCTCCAAAAGGAGGACGACGAGGCGGTTCGCGCCGAGTTGACCGACTATCGACGACGCCTACTTGGGATGCGCCAGGGGATCGTTCAGTTTATTGGGCTTGGGGAGGAGGATCATGTGCACTGGATAGAGCGGGGCGGAAAAAGCGGGGGCATCATTAGCTTGCGTACGGCGCCACTGGACGTCGCTCCCTACCTTCGCGAAGCGCTATTCAGCCGGGGTTCTGCCGCAATCCTGACCAGTGCCACCTTATCTGACGGCGACACCATGGATATGTTTAAACGCAAGGTGGGCGCGGATAAGGCCCGAGCGGAAATGCGCACGTCGCCTTTTGATTTTGCGCGGAAATGCCGGATCTATCTGGCGACGGATGTTCCCGAACCCTCCCGCCAGCAGGGTCAACTCGATATCGATTACCTTGCCGAGATGATTGAGTGGGCCAGCCTCCGCTGCGTCGGTGGTACCCTGGTCCTTTGCACAAGCCATGCCGATGTTCGTTTGCTGACTGCGCGGCTCCAGCCGGGTTTGGAGCGAGCGGGCCGCGGGCTCTACAGCCAGGGCCTCGACTTTAGTCGCACCGGCTTGGTCGAACGCTTCCGCAAAGCGGGTAACGCGGTCCTGCTGGGTACCGATAGTTTTTGGACCGGGGTGGATGTCCCTGGACCCGCACTTTCTCAAGTCATCGTGCCGCGCCTGCCTTTTGAGAACCCTGCGCATCCGGTGATTCAGGCCCGGAGTGAATACATCCAGCAGCGGGGGGGGAATGCTTTTGTGGAAATGACTTTGGCGGACGCCCTGGTCAAATTTAGGCAGGGGATCGGGCGGCTTATCCGCACCCAGACGGACTGCGGAGTCCTGATGCTGCTCGACTCCCGCATGACCAAACGCCCTTATGGTGCTAAGTTTTTAGCCGCGCTTCC
>PWZW01000126.1 GCA_003567255.1 Puniceicoccaceae bacterium
AGAGCCAACCCGGCTACGAAAACAGCTGCGACCGTAGGCAGGTTGGCTCCGCCGCCTGCCCGCGGTGGATGGGCGTGGCATAGACATTGCAAGTGTCGCTACGCTCGGTACTGTCTGTGCGAAAGTGGTGGATTGGCCGACCGCCGGGCTTGTTCGCGGTGGGTTTTGGGGAGGCGGCGAAGGCTGCGGTTCATTGGGAAAATTAAAAGCTTTCTTTATAAGAATAATTATCTTTTGGTGGAATTATGTCGGTAAACCACCCCCTTGAGCATCGTCGTGCTTGTTTACGCATTACCCTGTATTTGTTAGCCGTTTGGTTTCTTGTCAGCTTCGGTGCGGGGATTCTGTTTCGAGATTGGCTGGATGCGCACTTCCCGACTGTCGGCGGAGCGCCGTTCGGCTTCTGGATGGCCCAACAGGGCTCGATCCTTACCTTTATCCTTATCCTCATAGCCTACGCGATCCTGATGAATCGGCTCGACCGAAAGCACGGGTACTCGGAGGAGCGTTAGCCGATACTATGTCTCAAGACGTCCTCAACTTTATCTTTATAGGCATTAGCTTCGCGGTTTATGTGGCCATCGCTTTTCGTTCCAAAGCGAGTTCCACGAAAGAGTACTACACCGCCGGTGGTGGGGTCTCTCCGATCGCGAACGGTATGGCCACAGCGGCGGACTGGATGTCTGCCGCGACGTTTATCTCGATGGCCGGGACGGTGGCGATTTCCGGCTACGATGGCTCCCGCTTCCTGATGGGGTGGACGGGGGGCTTCGTCCTGCTCACGGTTTTGATGGTACCCTACCTCCGGAAGTTTGGTAAGGCGACGGTGCCTGACTTTATCGGAGACCGCTTTTACTCGAAAACCGCCCGGGGAGTGGCGGTGCTCTGTGCGATCTTTATTTGTATGACCTATATTATGGGTCAGATGCGTGGGGTGGGGGTCGTGTTTTCCCAGCTTTTCGGCATCAATATCGCCTCTGGGGTGGCGATCGGCTCTTTAATTGTCTTTGTCTACGCTGGCCTCGGTGGGATGAAGGGCATCACTTACACCCAAGTCGCGCAATACACCGTCATGGCATTTGCCTACACGCTCCCGGCGATCTTCATCGCTTTGGCGATGACCGGAAATGTGGTGCCTCAACTCGGCCTGATTGGCAACTACACCGCGGATGGGGAAGCAGTGCCTTTCTTCGAGAAGCTCAACAACATCAACACGGAGCTGGGCTTTCAGGAGTACACTTCCGGCAAGATGTCCACCATTAACATGTTCTGCATCACCGCCGCGTTGATGTGCGGAACGGCCGGCTTGCCCCACGTCATCGTTCGCTTCTTTACGGTGAAAAATGTGCGTTCCGTTCGCCGGTCCGCAGCCTGGACGCTCGGGTTTATTGCGGTCATTTACCTCACCGCGCCCGCAATTGGCGCGTTTTCCCGGGTCAACCTTATCGAAACCCTGCACAACACGCCCTACGCTGATGCACCTTCCTGGTTTAAGGAATTTGAGGCGACCGGGCAAATGGCGTGGGTGGATAAAAACGGTGACGGCAAAATTCAGTACTACGGGCCCGGGAAGTCTGAGGCTGGTACGTTCACTGTCTTCCTGGGCGGGGCCCCGGTGTATCCGTCTTTTGATGCACCCGAGCATCAGCGGATTGGTGAACACGGGGAGCGCTTGCTGGCCAACCGCTCCGACGACACCAACCCGAACGAACTGTGGTTCGGAAACGACATCATGGTGATGGCAAATCCTTACATGGCGGGCCTTCCGGGGTGGGTGATCGCCCTGTTGATGGCTGGTTGCATTGCCGCCGCCCTTTCGACGGCGGCGGGCCTGCTCCTGGTGCTGTCCACTTCGATTTCGCACGATCTGATGAAAAAGATTGTGAAGCCGGACCTGACCGACCGGGAAGAGGTGAACTATGCCCGGGGTGCTTCTTTTGTGGCCCTGGCGGTGGCGGCTTACTTTGGGATTAACCCCCCCTCTGCGTTCATTGCCCAAACGGTGGCCTTCGCGTTCGGCCTCGCGGCCTCCTCCTTTTTTCCAACGCTCCTCATGGGTATTTTCTCGAGCAAGTTGAATAAGCACGGCGCAATTGCCGGAATGATCGCGGGTATCAGTTTTACGGTGATTTACATCCTGTACTTCCAATTTCTGGGCGGAACCCCGGACCAACTGCTGTTTGGTATAACGCCTGAGGGCATTGGTTTTGTCGGCATGTTGATCAACTTCGCCGTTGCCTTTGCCGTCAACGCTTTCACCCCCAAAGTCCCCGAGGAGATTCAAGCGATGGTTGCCAATATTCATATCCCCAGTGCGAACAAGGTAGACGCTGAGGTGAAGGATGGCTAAGTTTGCCTGTGGCGGCCGGGTTAAGCAGCAAGTTCAGCGGCTTGGATAAGGCCAATGGTCGGGCTGGCGCTTTCATCGGTTTACGTCTTTTCGGGTGGATACAGACTCATTTCCGCGCGGGAGTATGATGTATCCACGGAATCCGGTGCGCAGCAGTTTCTTTAAGATGTCATCCAGATGCCATCGGTGTCATGCAGCCAAGAAAGCACCACCGAACCTGGGGTTCGGTCGTTCTGCGAGTGAGACCAGTCATGCGGGTAATGCCTCGCAGTAATCGGTGGATACCCTATAACAGCCACCTGGCCACTACCTGCCGCCGGACAGCTTTCGGAGCCGCGCGTTCGCTCAACGGGTGGAGCTTGGTGTCCCACTACGTCGACTGTTCAAGTAATCGACAAACGCGCGATCAAGGTCTGAGAGGACGTCGACCGGGATGTCCACCGCCCGAAAATCAGCCACGCGACGGGCCTTCACGACTTCGTCGGTGACGCTGAGGATTTCGACTTCAACCTCGCGACGATTTGCGTCTATGAGGGTAATGAAGCGCTGCCTCGAACGCGCGGAAAACGCGGCTTCCGGCGGGGTCAGCCGCTCACGGTCAAAACTGGGCTGCATAGCTTCGGGGAGGAGGTCTTCAGCTTCCTGATCGCCCTCGGGTTCCACGACCATATCCTCGTTTGGGTAATCCCCCTGAGGCTTTACCTCATACCTTACCTCTGGTAGAGGAGTGACCACGACCTGTCTGAGCGGCTTCTGGGTTTCCTGGTTTTTGGCAAGTTTAAAACCGGTATAGAAGCACGCAGCGATGAGAGCAAAAACTACAAATGGAAACAATGTGCGCACGCGAGCAAACGATGAACTGAGCTGGGGATTTGTAAAGTTTATTGGTGCGGCGCCTGCCTGGCGTCCATGGCATTTTCGTTTGGCGGCTAGCCACCGCATGAAAACGGATTTCAAATTTGAGATTGCGCATGAG
>PWZW01000098.1 GCA_003567255.1 Puniceicoccaceae bacterium
GGAGCGGCATTAGCGAGTTGGTCCGAGCCGCTGGTCGTGGAGGTCACTTACCGTGAGCGCTGGCAAGTATTTTTGCTGGTGGGCTTGGGCTTGATTACGTTTTTCGTCACAGTTGCGATCATTGTGGTGGGTAGTTACCGGACGCGTTTTGAGCAAAATGGCGGAGAGGAGGGTGATTCGTGATGGGCGGAGGCGAGACCTTGACCCGCGAGGTCGGCTGGATCCTCCTCGGCATCTTCGGCACTGCCTGGATTTTTCTGGGGATTTTTTGGGGACGTAAGGCAAAAAACCGTGAAGGTTTCTCCCTCGCCGGGAGAAACGTGGGTATGGCCCTCGGCACGGCCACGGCGATGGCCACGTGGGTGACCTCCAACACCATCATGCTGGCGCCGCTATTTGCCATCGAAATGGGCGTTTGGGGAATGTTGGCTTACTCGACGGCAAGCTTCGGGCTCTTCCTTTTCGCCCCTATGGCTTTTCGTATCCGCAGAATGATACCCAAGGGCTTTACGAGCGGTGACTTTATCCGGCTCCGTTATGGAAAGATCGCCTGGGCTATATTCCTGATTATTTCCCTCATCTACTCAATGGCGTGGCTGGTCACCATGGCGATGGCCGGGGGCGTCGTTCTGCAAACCCTCAGCGGGATTGATTACCAGTTTGGGATGAGTGTGATTTTGCTCGTCTGCGTCACGTACACCTTGTTTGGGGGTTTGTACGCGGTCATTGGTACCGACTTTATCCAGAGCGTCATCATCCTGGCAGGGATTTTTATTGTTGGCGCGTTTGCGGTGGTCCAGATCGACATCTCCGAGATCTATGTGTCTGTGGCGAAGGAACAGCCTGCACTGCTCGACCTGCTGATGCCGGTTGCGCTGCTCTCTCTTTTTAATAATTTGTTCTTCGGGTTTGGAGAGATCTTCCACAACAACGTCTGGTGGAGCCGGGCGTTCGCCATGCGCAGCAAGGTTTCTCATAAAGCATTTTTCCTTTCCGGGCTGCTTTGGTTTCCGATACCGATTGCGGCTGGCTTCATTGCGCTTTGTGCGATTCCCCTCGGGATAAACATTACCGACCCCGACGGGGTGGGGCCCTTGGTGGCCAGTGAAATCCTCGGTCCGGTCGGCGCGGTCCTCGTGTTCATTGTCGTTTTTTGTTCGCTCGCCTCGAGCATCGACAGCCTCCTTGCCGCGACTTCCGAACTGTTCATTCAGGATGTTTACCGTAAAATGCTCAGACCCTTTGCCGGGGAGCAGGAGCTGCGGCGCCTCGGCTCGGTGGTCATAGTTGCGCTTGGCCTGATCGCCTGGGGCTTGAGCATGCCGCGCTTTGGGCAGCTGAACATGGTACTTTTCCTTTCCGGGCCGCTCGTCGCCAGTGCGATCTTTCCGGTGATTTGTGGTCTCTTTTGGAAACGCGCGAACCGCTATGGCGCCATTCTGGCCATGCTTATCGGCAGCGTTGTCGGCGTGACCGCCTACTTCCTGATTGGTTGGTACGCGGCCTCCCTGATCAGTGCGATTGTTTCGGTCGCAACCGTCGCGCTGAGTAGTCTTTTATTTCCCGAAAACTTTGCCTGGAAAACCTTAAATGAAGCGGAAACCAGCCCCAGCGTTGGAAAAATGCCGAAAGGTTCGCAGGCTTAACCAAGGAAACGCCACACCATTAACGTATACATCTTTAAAAACCCGCCCAAATATGATCCTCTTTCCCGAAAACCTCTTCAGCCTGCTTATCTACGGTGCGCTCATCTGGACCGGGCTCGGCGGACTCGTTCTCATAACCCTAATCCTTAAAGATTTCATCAGTGGAAATGTCTGGTAACCATACAAAAAACCCTAACGAACCGCTCGGACCGAACAAATCGGTCGAGTTTATCGAGCCCCCCCAGGACTCCGCGTCCTTACGCCCCGATCCAAAAAACCTCTTTGCGGACGGAGCACCCAGCGAACGAGCCCTGCGTGCGCTCTACCGAAAATCGGTGATCTCGGTAAACGATTTTAGCCGTGAGCAAGTGGTATCCCTTTGCAAACTGGCGGCCAATTTGGAGAGCGTTGAAATCACCGCTTACCACCCATTGGACGGTAAGCTGATCATCACCGCCTTTTTCGAGGCCAGCACGCGGACGCGGATCTCCTTTGAAAGCGCGACCCTCCGCCTGGATGGCAAGATCATCAGTATCCCCGAAGGCGGACAAACCGGCGTTAAAAAAGGGGAGTCGCTCGAGGACATTGGGGAGATGTTTAATGCATACGGCGATCTAGTCATCATGCGCCACACGGAAACCGATGCCATCGAACGTATCCGCAAAGGCCTGCGCCTGCCGATCATCAATGCGGGGAATGGCACCGGCGAGCACCCGACGCAGGCGCTTGCTGATTGGTACGCGCTCCTGAAGTGGAACCCCGGGCTGGCGGAGGAGGCACCGATTACCGAACCCCTCAGCCTCGGAATTTTGGGTACGCCCGGCAGTATGCGCACGGTCAAAAGCTTTCTGCGCCTAGCCCTGACCTTCCAACAACACATCAAGAGCGTCACCGTCATTTCGGAAATGGCGGATCCCCTGGGTGAAGAAATGGGCGAGGAAATCGCCGCCGCTGGGATTGATCTGAAAACGACCAACGACATGGGAAAATACCTCCCGACCCTTGATGTGATTTATATGAACTCCATCGTCTGTGTGGGTGATCACTACTCGGCGATGGATGCCAGCTACAAGCTGAACAAAGATTCGGAGATTAAAAAAGGGGCAGTGATCCTCCATCCGCTCGCCCGCCTGGACGAGCTTGACCGCAGCTTGGATAACACCGCGCACAACTTGTATTTTGCTCAGGCGCACGGAGCGGCCTTCATTCGCCAAGCCTTGCTCATTTGCGTTCTTGGTCGGCTGTATCAGCTTCCTAACGACATTAAACTATCTGAATAGCGCGTCGCCTTAAATCCAAGCGAACCGCAAGTTCCGTTTTCAACTACTAAACCAAATCGAAAAAACACCATGTGTGGAATCACCGGCTTCTTCTCTGCCAACCCCCTTCCGGGCGCGGCCCCCAGTACGCTCAATAAAATGATGGATACGCTCTATCACCGCGGTCCGGATGGGCAAAATGCTTACATTGACGCACCCCGCGGAATCGCGATGGGGCACACCCGCCTGTCAATTAACGACCTTGAGACCGGCATGCAGCCGCTCCAGAGCACAGACAAGCGGTATACCCTCACGGTGAACGGTGAATTGTATGATTTCAAAAAGTATCGGGCGCGCTTGATGGCGCGTGGGGACCGCTTCTCCTGCCGTTCCGACAGCGAGATTGCGATAAACC
>PWZW01000070.1 GCA_003567255.1 Puniceicoccaceae bacterium
GGAGTGAGGTTCATATTGACGATCACCGTCGGCGCGGTCGGGATGCAGCCGCCCACCTCCTTAATATTGTAAGGGGTATTGGTCATCAACACCACGGGCTTACCCGCATCAATCAGTTGCTTGACGTAGGTGTTGGGCTTCTCCTGACGATCGTAGTAATTTGTGCAGAGGATGAGGTCGAAATCGTGGGCCTCGACGTATTGCAGCACGGCGGCGTCCTGCTCCGGAGATGAGCCGAAGGTGGTCTCATAGGTTTGCAGCGTGGGCCAGTCCGCCTCCATGAGTTCCTGAAAAAGGGCTGGGTGGTCAAAGCTGTCGTTCGGGCACTTGATCGAGTTTTGTTGATTGATCAAAAGCACCTTCTTCGAGCGATCGAGCGGCAAGACACCGAGTTCGTCTTTGGCGACGAGGATAGCGTTTTGCGCGGTTTTTTTAGCAATTTCAATAATCGCGGCATCTTTGTAAGGCGCGGCAGCTTGCGAGGCATCCACCATGCCCATATCATCGAAAATACCGTATTTAAATTTCATGGCGAGGACCCGGCGAACTTTATCATCGAGCTCACCCGCATCGATACGGCCATCTTCAACCCACTTTTGGATGGTGTAGAACATTTCCCCCCTCCAGTGGTTTTCCGCTTTCATGAGGATTGTGTCGATTCCGGCCTGCAGGGCACGGGCACAGGCTTCGCCGATACCGTATTGATCGATCAGGGCGCCCATGGTAATGCTATCTGAGGTAATGAGGCCCTCGAAGCCCATTTCCTCACGCAAGAGGCCGGTGATCACCTTACGGGAAACCGTGGAAATATGGTCGGGGTCGATCGCCGGGTAAATGCAGTGGGCGATCATGATCGCGTCCAGACCGGCCTCAATCAGGCGCTTGTAGGGCAAAAGCTCAACGGCGTGGAGCCGCTCCAAATCCGCATCAAGGACGGGGCAGGCGTGGTGCGCATCGGTCGCGGAGTCACCTCGTCCGGGGAAGTGTTTGGCAGCAGCGAGGACACCGCCCTCCTTAAACCCTTCGAGCATCGCGATGGCGTACTGGGCGGTCACCTCGGGGTCGTCGGAGAAGGCACGGAAGCCGATCTCCGGATTGGCTGGATTAATATTCACATCGACCACGGGTGAGTGCACCATATCGATCCCGGAGGCCTTCATTTGCACCCCAATGCAGCGGGCCACCTCCCGGACGAGATCAAGGTCACCTCCAGCCACCAGGCCCATGTTTGAGGGGAACTGAACGACGCCACCCCGCGAAAGGTCCTTGCTGGTATCGTTCTCCTGATCGATCACCATGTGCAAAGGAATGGCCGGTTGCCGACTGGAGGCGAGGCGTTTAAGTTCGTTGAGGATCTCAGCGTACTCCTCCGGTGTGCGGTAGGGAGGCTTTCCTGGGTCGGCGAGCTTTTGCATCGAGGGGACAAAGTCTTCTCCCACTTCCTGCTTTTTGGCCCGCGAATCCGAGAAGTAACGAAACATCCGGGTAAATGGGGAGAGCCGCATGCCGCTGCACTGGTAACGAAGGATCGCCTCTTTCAGATCGTTGGTGATCATGGTCCCGGACATACCGATCACCACGCACTGCCCGATTTTTTGTTCGAGCGACATTTTGCCTAAAATTTCTTCAATATTGGGTGCTGATTTCATGCTGTGTTCTCTTGGAAAATGTGGTGTCCCCGGCATTGAGGAATTGCGCTTGGTTGAGTGGGAGCGCTAGGCCCCACTTAATGCGGCTTGAAAAGTACTTACCAGGCTAGCCGCATAGCTCCCTGCGTAAGTCCCGCCGTAGAAGCGTTCGAGCGCTTCGTCCTGAAAACGCTGCCAGCAGTCGATTTCCGCGCCTGGAATGATCGGGTAAAAGAGCAGTCCATGTGCTTTGGCGGCTTCGTGGTCTCCGATGGCATCTCCGATCATCAATGCCTGATCCGCGGAACGCCCGTTTTCCAGGGCACGGTTGAGTTGGGTGGCTTTACTCCCCTGCTCCTGACCTTCGATCCGCGTCACTGCATCAAGTAAGCCCGCCGCACCCCAGTCTTTTTCGAGGGTCTCTCGGGAGGATGAGGAGATGACGACAATCTCTGACTGCACGAAGGCCCGTTTTAAAATATCCGGGACCAGCGCAAAAGGTGCGTTGCCCTCGGTTTCCATAATCTCCGCGTAGCGTCGATCCGCTTGGCGACTCCACTCCAGCGTCTTCGCCAAAAAGGGGTCCCGCTTATCCGCATTGTAGCTTTCAAGCGCCCCGAGGGAGAGCGGGCCTCCCGACTGAACGAAGGCTTGCAGGGCGGCATGCCCCTCGAGGGCCTTGGCGGCGGTGGCTGAGGTATCGGATAGGCGCTGAAAAGCCAGAGCAAGGCTTTCAAAGCGATTCATCCCCCGGTCGGTTGAATAAAGGTTTATCTTCTCTGCCACGGCACAATAGTCGGCGGCAATTTCCTGCAAAGAAAAGGTCTCGATTGCGACGGGTTGAAAGACGCGCTTGTGCTTGATCTCCATGGAATCAAAAACCGTTCCATCAGAATCAATTCCGATGAAAAAAGGTTTAGACGAAGCGGTATCAGAATGAAGAGGCATCTAAGCTGAGGGATTGGCTTGGTGAAATCAAAGACGCTTGCACCCGTGGTGCGGAGGCTCGAACGGTTCGCCTTCCCGCTAAAAAGTACTCAAGGGTGCAGCGGGAAGGTAGGCCCCCAACAAACCGGGCCTAGCGTTCTTCAAGTGGTACGAATTCCCGAATCGTGGGGCCCGTGTAGATTTGGCGGGGACGATGAATTCGGGATTTTTCGTTTTCGGCAATTTCCTTCCAGTTTGCGATCCAACCGGGCATGCGCCCAATCGCGAACATAACTGTGAACATCTCTACCGGAATCCCGATCGCCTTGAGGATCAGGCCGCTGTAGAAATCGACATTCGGATAAAGCTTCCGGTCTACAAAATACCGGTCCTCCAGTGCGGCGGACTCGAGGCGGCGGGCAATGTCCAGCAAGGGGTCTTTCAATCCCAGATTTCCTAAAATGTCCTCGCATACCTTACCGAGAATTTTGGCCCGCGGATCGTAGTTTTTGTAAACCCGGTGTCCGAAGCCCATGAGCTTGGCTTCCCCATTTTTAGCGGACTTGATGAAGTCGCTGCCATCATCCCCGGAACGGTGAATTTCTTCGAGCATCTTGATCACCGCCATATTGGCGCCACCGTGGAGCGGCCCCCAAAGGGCGCAAACGCCAGCGGAAACGGAAGCAAAGAGATTCGCACCACCTGAAGCCACCATGCGCACCGTGGAGGTGGAGCAGTTTTGCTCGTGGTCGGCATGGAGCAA
>PWZW01000121.1 GCA_003567255.1 Puniceicoccaceae bacterium
CGGTGGTTTGGTTTGCCGCCATACTCTGGTTGATCACCCAGGCATGCGGCTCAATGCCCGCCCGCTGTAAATCCGCTTGCAGGCTTGCGGCTTCGTGCACAGGCGTGGCTTCCGGCAGGGTCACGAGCAGGACTCGACTAAATTGCGGGTCACGCAAGCGGGGAAGAAGCTGCTCAATGGCCTCGGACCGCTGGCTTTTTCGACTCTGACGACCGAGCTCGCGGTGGTAGGCTTGGGTGGCGTCAAGGAGCAAGAGGGTGTGTCCGGTGGGGGCGGTATCAAGCACGACGATACGATCTGTCCCGCGGGCGACGGTTCGCGCAAAGGCGCGGAACACCGCGATTTCTTCGGTGCAGGGTGAGCGCAAATCCTCCTCCAGGAGGGCTCGGCTTGCCGCATCCAAATCATCGGGCTGTTGGGCAAGCACTTCCTCGATGTAGGCCGCAGTTTCTGCCTTGGGATCGATCCGATCCAGGGTCAAGTTTCCGCCGCAGGCACCGACTGCGTCGGCGAGGTGCGCAGCGGGATCAGTGGTGGAGAGGTGGACCTTGGCCCCGCGCTCGGCGAGGGCCAAACCAAGCGCCGCCGCGACGGTCGTTTTGCCCACCCCGCCTTTACCCATGGTGAGCACTACCCCGTGTCCTTGCGCGACAAGTTGGTCCGCCAGCGCGGCCAGTCCGGGGAGGTTCGGAGCCATTTCGGTCTTGGCCGCGGGCGGTTCAAATACTGTTTCAGTTTTCGCGAAAAAGCTGCGCAGTGCTTCAAGTCCGATCAGGTTGATCGGCAGCAAGGGTGCGAAGAAGACCGGCAGGGATCCGAGAAAATCCATCTTGCCCCTGATGGCTTCCTGTTGCCGCAAGGCCCATGCGGCGGCGACGCTATCCTCCGATCGCTCGGGAGCGAACCAGCCGTTGATCGCTAAGCTTTGGTTTCGAATGCCAAGGTCTCCGAGTTCGTCCCAAGTGCGTTGCGCTTCCTTCAGTGCGGCCTTTTGTGCGCGGCTGACGAGAATTACCCGGGTGCGCGAGGCGTCTTTCAAAACGTCAACCGCCTCGCCGTAAAGTTCGCGCTGCTTTTCCAAGCCAGCCAGTGGACCGAGGCAAGAGTTACCGCTCGTATTGTCGTCGAGGAAGCGCGTCCACGCCTGAGAGAGGGCCATCAAACGAAGGGTGTGTCCGGTAGGGGCAGTATCAAAAATAATGTGCTTAAAGTCTTTCGCACCTTCGTCTCCAAGGAAGGCGGTGAACTCGTCAAAGGCCGCGATTTCCATCGTGCAGGCACCGGAGTACTGCTCCTCCATTTCCTTAAGCGCGGCTTCCGGAAGGAGCCCCCGCATCGGGCCGACCATCTTTTCGCGGTAGGCGGCGGCCGCCGCTTCCGGATTGATGTTCAGCGCAAATAAATTGGCTGTGCCCGGGACGGGGCGGGCTTCCCGTCCGAGTTCGAGACCAAGCACCTCGTCCAGGTTCGAAGCGGGGTCGGTACTGACCAGAAGGGTGCGGTGTCCCGCTTCAGCAAGGGCCAAAGCGGTTGCCGAGGCGAGAGAGGTTTTCCCCACGCCACCTTTACCGGTAAAAAAGAAATACCGCAGTGGATGCTCGAGGAGGGCGCTGATGGGAGCGACTTTTAGGTTTTCGGTGAGATGCATGATCTTTTGGGCTAATTAACCCAGGCGGCCTACTTATCCGCCGTGCCGCTGGTTTCCCGAGCCTGCCTGACCCAGGCTGCGCGTTCAGACTGGTCGGGGTAGCGCCCTTTGAGGACCATCTTCCCATCGATATTAAAAACCGGAAGGGCCTCGGTGCCCTCCCTTTCCAGCAGGGCCCGAATTTCCTTGTTTCGTGCAAAGGCCAGGGGTTGTTGGGCGAGGTTAAAGCGTTCCACAGTCACGCCTTGTCCTTCAATTTGGGCGAGCATACCCGCGACCCTTGGCAACACCGGGTCAACCTCTGGTCCGCAAACTCCGCTGGAGCAGCACATCGGCGGGTCATAAATTATTATTTTTTTCATCAGGTTTCCGCTACGGTTTAAAAATTTAACGCTAGCAGTCGCATTTAGCGGTTAAGCAAAGGTCTCTGATTTGCTGGGGCAGTTGACCTTCACCACAGGCTGCAAGGTCGTTGACCACTTCTTCCCGACGTTTCAGATCTGCTTGGAAAACGGCTTCCTCTCCACGCAGATCCTGCAGGCATTTTAGGTTGTTCTCGAGTACCGCACTTGGATTTTCGGCGAGGCGGTAGATGGTCCAGTTGAAGCACCGTTTGGTCTCCACGGCAGCCGAGTCTCGAAGCGATTTCAGGTGACGCGATATCTTTGGCTGGTCCAATTCAAGGACGGCGACAAGGTGGCATACGCAGAGCGGTCCGTCCAAGAGAAGGTTGAGGATGCGAAGACGGGTCTCGTCGCATAGGCATCGATACACTTGAAGCAACTGCATTTATTCGAATATACGAAAAATCGCATGTTCGTCAATGGCGATGTACCCGATAGGTTATTTTTATTTGTGTGCCGCGTGGGGGGGCACTCGTTGGTGGCTATTTTGATTGTTTTAGAAGTGTTCTGTGTTTTGCTGGGGAGTATGGCCTACGATCCGCAAACTTCCAGGGGTGAGGATAAAATCGCAGGAAAAATCCTTTTCCATGCTTCAAAGAGCTGTTTCGAAACAGAGTCGGGCGCACAATTGCGCTTTGAGCATCGCGCCGATCAAACCATCGACATCGGGCACGTCTTTGTTCCTCCCGCAGATCGGGGCAAAGGTCTGGCTGCTCAGTTGATGAGCGCGGCCTTAGCCCATGCAGAGCAATCGGGCCTGGAAGTGATCGCCTCGTGTAGCTACGCGGCGGCCTATCTTAAAAAACGTGATCGCCCGGGTTGAGGTTAGGCTTTCGCAGGTCTCCATGGGTCCTGGATCCCTTGCCGCCTCCGTTTGGCTGATCGCTACTAAATAAGCCCAAAATGCCTACAGCCCTCAAGTACGCCGCTAGTCGCGCATCCTTTGGCGCAATACAGTCTGTCCGCAAGGTTTCGGTCTTGGAGGCTGGCGGTCACTTTTTCAGCCAGGCCTTCGCTGCCATTGGCCACGATAATCGCACGGAACCCACAGACCAGGGCGGCAAAATCGTTTCCGGAATCTCCGGAATAGACCACCTCATCGGGCTGGAAATCTGCGTGGGTGCTGAGCCACATGAGTGCGTAGGCTTTTGATACGCCGGCCGGCATCACATCGAGGAGACCGCAGTTTTGAAAGGGGTCTAAGCTCCCCATGCATTGGTAGGGGAGTTTGGCGGTTTGCAAGACCCGGTTCACTTCGTCGAC
>PWZW01000249.1 GCA_003567255.1 Puniceicoccaceae bacterium
ATGCAGTGGTACCCGGGGAGGGACTCGAACCCTCACACCTTGCGGCACCAGATCCTAAATCTGGCGTGTCTGCCAATTTCACCACCCGGGCACTGCATGCATTCCTTGCGAATCCAACAAAAAGCCACAGGGTTCCGCGGACTTAAAGCAAAATCTGCGCGGAAGAGTTGATTTGTTTTCTTGAGTTTATTACTAATGAACTCGATAATTTAGTAATGACAGTGAAGGAAACAGGTGTAACCGCGCTCAAAAATGAAGTGAACGAGCTGGAAGAACAAAGCGCTCATGATCGGGTGCGCTGGGCAGTGGAGGCATTTGGCGGCCAGTTGATGCTCAGTACAAGCTTTGGTATTCAAAGTGCCGTGATGCTCCATCTCGTAAATGAAGTCGTGCCCGGCATCCCCGTGGTTTTCGTCGACACCGGCTATCTCTTTCCCGAAACCTACCAATTTGCCGAGACGCTGACGGAGCGTCTGGACTTGAATCTAAGGATCTACCGATCCCAAAAATCAGCCGCTCACCAAGAAGCTATTCATGGAAAACTCTGGGAGCAGGGGCTCGCAGGGCTTGAACAGTATAATTTGATGAACAAAGTTGAGCCGATGAATCGTGCCGTCCAGGAATTAAAGGCGCAGGCTTGGTTCTCCGGGCTTCGCCGGACACAATCAAGTACCCGGGTGGAGCGACCGGTCGCCGAAAAACAAAATAAGATTTGGAAAGTATACCCGATTATCGACTGGTCTGATCGCGATATTTATCAATACCTCCAACAAAATGGGCTCCCTTACCATCCCCTTTGGGACCAGGGTTACGCGAGCGTGGGAGATTGGCACAGCTCTTCCAAGATTATGGATGGGGTCGACGAGGAAAACTCCCGCTTTAACGGGCTCAAGCGGGAATGCGGCCTACACGAAGCGGTTGACCGTCCAGACTACCAAATTTAGGCCGGTCCCGGAAATCCGTAACGTCCCGTCGAGCAAGACGCTTACCCAGTAGGCACATTTTGTTGATCATCGATCAATGGAGTTGAGCATGAAACTCGATTCCTCCGGAGCGAAGTGTTTGCACACTAGTGTTGGATCTCCTTTTCACCGCATAGGCGGACGTCCAGCGTCAACAAACGGCGCGGCCGCAGCTGCGGCCACCCTCAACTGGTTGGATCTTTTCGTTTGATTCTCGTGATTGATTTTAGAGGCGCCCTACCCTGCTTCGGCGAGGGCTTTGGCGGACTTACCTTCTTCCGCTTTGAGAAATGATGGCAGGTCGGCGCGAATGCGCGCCTTCAAACGGCTCATCAGCGAGTAAAGCCCAAAATAGGCGCGATTTATGTAGATTGAGTGAGGGGAACCGCGGGCGGAACTGAGCTTCTTCAGCCGTTTATCGGAGCTGGTCCGTTCCCCAAAGGCGCGGATTTGCTCAAGGTAGGCGGCGTCTCCAAAGTCAAAGGTTTCTTCCCGGAAGGGCCGGGAGAGGATTTCCACCGACTCCCGGTAAACGCCGGAGAGTAACTCACGCTCAGCTTCCTGATCTGCGGGCAGAATCAGGGCGAGGTTGCGAAGGCAGGTTTCAAAGCGTTCACGATCCGCTACACGTCGGGCATCGAGCAGTTCAAAATATTTCAGATAAAAATCCTCGGGAATGCGTTTTACGCAGCCAAAGTCGAGAATCCAGAGGGTTCCGGTTTTATCGATGATGAAGTTGCCGGGGTGCGGGTCGGCGTGAAAGCAACGAAGTTCGTGCACTTGATGATGATAAAAGTCCCACAGGGCTTGGCCGATCCGATCACGCATGGCCTGATCGGCGGGGCCGTCGGCAAAGGTATCGAGGTGTTCGCCGTCAATCCAGTCCATGGTCAGGACGCGCTTACTGCTCAGTTCGGGATAAAAGCGGGGGAATTTTACGCCCGCGAGCTTGCTTGAGGCCAAGGCCAGTTCCCTCGAGCGCTCCAACTCCAGGCCGTAGTCGGTCTCTTCCAAAAGCCGCTCTTCGACTTCACCCATAAAATAATCCAACTCAGCGGCTTTCAGGTCGAACAGCCGCATGGCGAAGGGACGAACCAGGCGGAGGTCGGATTTCAAGCTGTCAGCA
The DNA here is from genome assembly GCA_003567255.1 of Puniceicoccaceae bacterium. Taxonomy (GTDB): domain Bacteria; phylum Verrucomicrobiota; class Verrucomicrobiia; order Opitutales; family Coraliomargaritaceae; genus T3Sed10-183. Next base: position 2,089 of record PWZW01000249.1, read on the forward strand.
ACGCCAGGATACTGCACTTTCACAGCAAAGGTCTGTTCGCCTCTGCTCGCTTTGTGTATTTGGCCAATCGATGCGCCGCTGACTGCTTTGCGGGAAAAGGTGTCGTAAAGTTGATCAGGATGCTTTCCGAAAGACTTCTTGAAGGTGTTGACGACGAGGGGAAAGGAAAGTGGAGGCGCGGAGTACTGGGCTTGGGCGTACTCTTTGGCGTAGGCTTCGGGCAGGAGGCTCTGATCAATACTAAGCATCTGCGCAACTTTCAGCGGGGCACCTTTCATACGGCTGAGGGCGGCGTAGGAATCGCTCGCGTTGGCTTGGTGCAGGGCCGTGGTGTCGTCGTTTCCCGTGACAGCGCGCTTCACCCGGTACTTTAAATAGTTGGTGCTTATCTTGGCTCCGGAGTTGGCCAGGGTGAGCGCGCGGGCGACTTTATTTTTGGGGATCGACCTCTGCTCACTCATGCGACCTCCCGGCCAAAAAGCGGAACAGATCGAAGGCCGAATCAAAGACCTGCTCGCGCGCTCCGGTAAAGGCGAAATGCACGGATTTTTCTACCAGCGCATCGGTCCGCTCGAATTGGTCGCTTTCGTCTTTCAGGTAAAAATCCAGAACGAACAAAAACAAGCCAAAGCCTAACTTGGGGTAGAACTGATCGAGCTTTCCCCGGTCGGCGACTTCCCCAGTCTCCACTCCGCGGGCGTGGACCGTTTTGATGAATTGCTCGAAGCGATGCTGCATCTTCCGCAAGGTCGAGCATCGGCAGGTATTTTTGACCTCGGGAAAGCGTAATATAAGGAAGGAGCGGTGGTCTTTCGCCAATTCCAGAAAGGTGAAATATAGAGACAACAAGCGGGCTTGGGCGCTTTGATCAGCGAATTCCTCATCTGCCTCAACAGTTTTGATCGAATCCTCCAAGAGCCCGTCCCAAATGGCTCCTTCCAAGGCATTAAGATTGGAAAACTCTTTATAAAAATCGCCTTCCTTGATCTTCAAGTTTTTACAAAGTCGATACACGGAGGCGGGCGCCCTGCCCTCTTCCAACCAATGTTCACGGTATCCATCAATGAGTTTTTGCCGGATCTTGACTGCCATAATATCGGTAGCCTATGCCAAAGCAGCGAATCCCTCAACTGGTCGGCTTTGGAATTTCCACCTTTTTAAAAAGGCGGTCCCCGGCTAAAGCAGCTCTTCGCCCTCAAGCTCGGCGCTCCGCGCCCGTCGCCGAA
>PWZW01000063.1 GCA_003567255.1 Puniceicoccaceae bacterium
AAAGCGCCGTTTCCATTTCCCGCAGCGCCTCATCGTTCGCAAAGTTCTCTAAATCCTCGTTGAGGAAATGCCCCATCACAAAAACTTCAGGAGCCCTTCCCTCAAGGGTGGTGGGCGTGCGGCGCCCGCTTGGATCAGGATACATCAACGCATGCAGAATCACGTGCTTAAAAGCCGGGTCTTCCCCGTGACCGTGCTGCACCCAGTCAGCGAGTTTGAAGTGCACCTCTACGTCTCCGGCGATAGCCTCACCGTCAATCTCCAGTCGGGCTCCAATAAAATCTGGCCCCTCCTGCTTATTCCAACGTCCAGGATGGTGCACGACCAAGGGTTTCCCACTCATTGTGCGGAGTCCGCCCGGGGCGAAGGCTTGCTGCCACCAGACTTTCTGTAATATTCTTTCAGATACAGTAAACGGGCCGTATAAACCCTGAAATTCTGCAACGGATTCTTTCTGCATACCCTAAAATTCCAAGCGGTTTTCCCACGCCGTCGACGCCTGTTTACGCTTCCGCTCAAGGTCGCGTTGTATCTGTGCGCGGCAACCAGCAGCCCAGTCCAGCAATTCCTCGGGTCGCAAGGCGTTTGCCCCCAGCGAACGGATGGACTCTCTCACCATGTTGTCGTTGCTGGCCGCATAGGCGCTGGAGGGATCCGAAAGCCGGGCTATGACCCGCTCGATCGCGCCGTCCGCCGAAAGGGCTGCGGGCGCGTAAAGGTACTCAAAGGTTTTTTTACCGTAGGGATACTCCGTCTGGACTTTATCGTTCGTGCTATCGAGCACCAGCACAACGTTGAGCCCCTCCGCATCATGAATCGGCAGTACCGCCTCGGCCAGAGCGTCACGGGCGTTGTCCAAGCCGTCGGACAGCCGCTTGCGGAGGGACGGCACCGCATGGATCACGTTGCACACGTCGATCAGTAGGTAACTCCGCCGCTCTTCCCTCCCTGCCATGGATCAAAGGTAAAACCCAATTCTCCGGCCACTGGCAAACAGAAAGCAAAAAGTGACCCAAGCCTCCTTTTAATCAGACCTTACTTCTTGCATATATTTTGCATTAACTTAAAACTTGTCTCAATTGATGATGGCTATCTCAAAACACTTCAAATTTCCCGGCGGAGCTTCGTCTGTCTTGGGATTTACTTTGATTGAACTGCTCACGGTGATTGCAGTCATCGGCTTGCTTGCCGCGATCTTGATTCCATCGCTGGGAGCTGTGCGGGTGCGTGCGGATCAAACAACCTGTGCATCCAACATGAGGCAAATTGGGGCGGCCGTGCAGCTTTACGCCAATGAACATTCCGGCCGCCTTCCGGGCATCGCCGGCCATGGAGACAACGAATCCTCCTGGGTCCTTGTCCTTAGAAAATACTTGGACGAGGTCGATGAGATCCGCATTTCCCCGGCAGATCCTCGCGGAGACGAAAAGCGGAGGGCGGAAAACGCCACAACTTATGTTGCCAACAATCTTGTTTTTGCTCCGGAGCGAGATCGTTTTGGGCGTTTGGTTGGTGGGGCCCGTAGCATGTTTGAGCTGGAGGACCCTGCCCAGACCCGGATCTTTTTTATCGGCGCCGAGCATCGGGGTGCCAACGTCACCAACGATCACACCCACGCGGAGGGGTGGGACTCATGGAGCGCAGTGGCCAGCGATATTTCCCCGGACTTGCACCGACGGGGTAAGGCATCGCCAAACCGTACGAACGGGAGTTCGAACTACCTGTTTGCAGATGGACGCGTCGAGCAGATCGATGCCTCGGATTTCAAAGCAATGGTTGATCGCGGTATCAATCCAGCCAAGCCAAGGAGCGTTCAAAATTAAACGCCTTCGCCAAAGTACCAAATGCTGAGTTCTATGTATTCTCTTTATAAACGACGTTGGTTTGCGGCGATCCTCCTTCTCTTGAGTTTGTCTGCCAAGGTTCAAGCCGAAGCCTACATCAGCGATGAGCACCTGGATGTGAACATCGTGCACAACCAAACGGAGCAAACGCTTTCTGTGAACCTCATCATCGACGGCCCCCCGGGTCAACCGGTCTCCGTTTCAGAGATCATTCTAGGCGTTACAGACCTTTCATTGGTATCCTTCGATTCAGGTTTGGCCGACGCGTTTCCCTGGGCGGGCGATGCGGGCGACGCATTTTATGTACTGCCAAGCGTTGATATAGCAGGAGAGCTTTACCTGGGAATCGCTGCTTATGATACTGCCTCTGGAGACTTTGTGAATAACCTCGTCGCCATGGATTTCGTTGAATTTACCGGACCAGGAGATTTTTTTCTAAACGTCGGGGACAATGAACCAAAGGTCGATTCCCGCCCAGGAGCTACAGCTGAGCAAACTTTCACGCTGGGGACTGGGGGCCATGAGCATATGTCGTGGTGGTTCAGTGAACCCGGCATCTACCAGATCGGGGTGCAGGCAAGAGGCACGCTGCAAGCGACCAATGAGACCCTCTCAAGTCCTCTGGTAAACCTCCAATTCCTGGTCGATCCGACGCCAATTGATTTTTGGAAAATAAGTACCTTCGGCTTTGCGAATGCCGCTGAGGGTATTGATTTGAGCGAAGTCGGCGCGGGGGGCCTCCCCCGACTGCTCGCTTACGCCTTCGACATCGAACCCGAGTCGGGCGGACCAGGTAAACTACCTTTCCAGGAAATGGTTCAGCTGAACGGAGAAACGCACCTCTCCCTCGTAAAGCGCCGCCCGATGGACAGAGGCGACCTTACCTACACGATTCAAGGCTCTACCAATTTGACGAGTTGGCAGGATTTGAGCGAACACACCCACTACAGCGTTACCGCGATAAGCAACGACAACGATGGCACGCCCCGCAATCGGATTACGCTAAACAATCCGCTCGACGAGCGCTACTTCCTTCGGGTTAAGGTGAGTTTTGAACGCTAAAATTTTCCTGCACCCAACTTGGCAGTAGACTTTGCCTGCCCGGCCAGCTTGTCCAGTCGCCCCCCGTATCCAATGCCACTCGGGAGGGGAAGGCTCGCTCAAGCTGCCGTAAATGATTCGCCAAGTCGCCGCGAGAACTCGGCGCGTGGCTCTGCCGCAAAAGCTCACCCGCAAGCAGAGCCTGTTTCAAATGTGTGGGGGTTGCTTTGGTTGCAAGCCCTGCTTGAGCGGTCCAACGCATCCACGAGGCACCCGTGAGCAATGGAACTCCTGGAGAGGGTGCGAGGTATTGGCGTACCGCGGCCAGCTCAACCACATGATTGTTCAGTGTATTGATCTGTTCACCACGTTCACGGACCCACTCACCGAGATAAAGCATCGCAAGCCCTTCTTCCGCACGCA
>PWZW01000006.1 GCA_003567255.1 Puniceicoccaceae bacterium
CCACTCGGAATTTCCGGGAGTGTAATTCGGGCGCGTTCGCCGTCGGGTCCGCCCTCAACGATGGCCCGCCGTTCACCCTGCAAGAGAATCATTCGCTGGCCAGTCACCTTACCGCGACCAGCTTCTTCCACGACTGCGTCGCCTTCTAAGATCACCCGCCCTTCCTGGGGTAGAAAAAGCGCTGTCCTTGAGTTGGAGACCCGTTCACCCTGGGTGATTTCCACATTACCCAAAACATTGATATTTTCGATTTCAAGTCGGTCTGCCGCGGTATCTCCCGAGGGTTGGGCACTTGGAACCGCCAAAACACTCATGTAATCGCCCGTTGCAGTGAGGTTCGTCGCCTCAACCCGCACCTTATCGGAAAATTGAAAACGGGTCTCCGCCGGTGTTTCATCCATGCGCGCGCGCTGACTTCGAATGATCGTTGGCGCGGTTTCTCCTCGGTTTTCCGCTTCGGCAGCGTGGCTAGCATCGGAGGGGGAACGGTATCCCAGATCCGGAAGTTGTGGCAGGGTAACGGTGACCTCACCTACCCCATCTCCGCTGCGGGCTAGCGCTGAGCCTTCGCTAAGTTCGATACGCCCCCCTCGAACTTCAGCATCATTGGTAAAAATCCGCGGGCGTCCGGTCAGGACAGCACGCGCTTCCGATGGGAAAAACTCAACTTCCTCGCCTTCGGCGGTTTGCCCATCTTGCTCAATGCGCACGTTTCCTTTTGCCTGAAGGGTACGTAGGGTCGCCGACTCACTAACGTCGGAGGTGATGGCAAGACGACTGGTAAGGACTACAAGTTCCTCCCCGGTCAACCGGAGGCCACCGGATAGCACCTCTACATTGCCTTCGAAAACAAAACGGTTTTCCACCGTATCTTCGGTTAGCACTATAGAATCCGCCAAAACAATGGTCTCCTCACCCAATGAATCAACGCCCCGTAAGCCAAGCCCTCCTGCGCGGTAGAGTATGAGTTGCGCCCGTCCGGCATCAGTACTCCCACGTACATCCACCTGACTGGGCCGGAGGGTGATGCGGTCCCCGCCAAGGTATGCACCCGGCAGAGTAATGTTGGGAAGTTCCTTGAGTTCGACCCGTTCCTCGCGGGGAAAGAACTCCGCCTCTCCCGCCCTTGCGGTACGCTCAAATTGACGAATCACTACGTCTTCGCGGGCAAGGACGTATTTTAAGGCGCCGACGGGCGCTGAGGCACCAAGTAAGCTTCGATCACGATCGGGCGGAGGATCCGCAAGCACACGCAAGTATTCGCTCGTCAACTTCAGCTGCTCGGAGGTCAGGTCTACCTCGCGAATAAACACAAAGGTATGCTCAGCTTCACTCGTCTCCAAAGTAAGCGACTCACTGAGGACGCGGGTCCTCTCCATATTTCCGCCATCGCGCAATTTCGCCGCATCCTCCTCAGCGGGCGCTTCAGAGGCGAGCGTCTCCGGTAAGAGATCAAAAAAGGAAACCGCCGAGTTCTGATGAACACTCACCCGCCGATCGTCTCCCGTCCAATGCCAGTCAACCCCGGATAGCTCAAATCGCTCCCCCTTGATGTTTATTGACTGATCGGAGAAAGCACTGTTCTCCGCGAGTAACAAAGTAGCGATGGGGCTGCTTAGCTCCATTTCAACCGCCATACGCTCATCTCCTGTGTAGAGACGAAGGTCCATTGCTTCAATCAGGATGCGCTCGTCGCTCTCAAAGGTAGCCTGCCCACCCCGGAGGACCCACTGCGTGTACCCATTTTCAGCAAAGCGGGGGAACTGAAAGTTTTTCACCGGGGCATTGGGCATCATCTGGCTGGGTTGTTGCCCGCTCAGTCCTGTAAACATGGTCAGGCAGGCGATAAAAAGTAACCGCTTGCCTGAAAAGGCCCTTTTTAACCGCTGATGAAAACTTGCGCCCACACCAAGTAATGACACCGCTGAGAACGAAACGTTCACTCGGGGCTGACAGACTTTGCCGGCGCCCCGTCGCGCTTCGGTAAAACCGTTCGGATGTGGAGGTCCTGCAGCTGCTTTTCCGTAGCGATCCCCGGGCTGGCCGTCATCATCTCCTGTCCTTTCTGGTTCTTCGGGAAGGCAATGACATCACGGATAGTGCTTCTTTTCGCCAAGATGGTAACCATCCGGTCCACCCCAAAGGCAATGCCCCCGTGAGGAGGGGCGCCGTACTCAAAGGCACGCAACATATATCCAAAGCGGCTTTCAACGACGTCTTTAGGAATACTCAGAATATCTTCAAAAACGCGTTTCTGCACTGCTGGTTGGTGAATACGGATACTTCCCCCGCCGAGCTCGACGCCGTTTAAGACTAAATCGTAGTGCTGCCCACGAACCCGCTTGGGATCGGTCTCCAGTAAAGGAATATCCTCTTCCACAGGCGCCGTAAAGGGGTGGTGCGTGGATAGGTAACGGCCCGCTTCCTCATCATAGGTCATCAGCGGAAATTCGATCACCCAAAGGAAACGGAAATCATCCGGCGAGAGCGTGAGCTTTGCTCGCTTCACCAAAAGCTGGGCAGCGTCGAGCCGGACCCGCCCAAGAATGGTGCAGGCGCGCTCCCAATCCGTCGCCGCAAAGAAAACAATGTCGCCGTCTTCAATCTTGAGCAGCTCCTTGAGCGCAGCCTTCTCTTCTTCAGAGAAGAATTTAAGGATGGGCGACTTCCATTCCCCACCTTCGCTTTTGATGAAGGCGAGCCCTTTGGCGCCGAGTGACTTGGCGGCATCTTCCAAAGAACGTAGCTCACCTTGGGTCAGGTCTGCCAAACCTTTGGCATTAAACGCTTTTACTGCTCCTCCCGAGGCCAAGGCTCCGGAAAATACTTTAAACTGCGATTGGCTGAACACCTCTCCACAGTCAACCAACTCCATTTCGAAGCGCATGTCCGGCTTGTCGACCCCGAAGCGGTTCATCGCTTCGTCATAGCTCATCCGCATAAACGGCGTCTGCAAATCAACGTTGAGCACATCTTTCCAGATCTGCTTCATGAGCCCCTCAATGAGGCTGTACATGTCTTCCCGATCAATGAAGGAGAGTTCAATGTCCAATTGGGTGAACTCTGGCTGCCGATCCGCCCGGAGGTCTTCGTCACGAAAACAGCGAGCGAGTTGGTAATAACGCTCCACACCACCGACCATAAGCATTTGCTTATACTGCTGAGGCGACTGCGGAAGCGCATAAAAGTGACCAGGATTCATCCGACTGGGCACTAAAAACTCACGTGCTCCCTCGGGTGTACTTTTGAAAAGCATCGGCGTCTCTACCTCAATGAAGGCCTCCCCATCCATATAATTGCGGA
>PWZW01000203.1 GCA_003567255.1 Puniceicoccaceae bacterium
CACATTGCAGGTAGGGAATCACCTGCTGCTCAAACATCGGCTTCAATTCGTTCGTCGGGCCCGGCAGCATGATTAAAATCTGCCCCGTCTCCGATTTGTGGATCAATCCGGGCGCAGTACCGTGATCATTGCGTAAAACCACGCCTTTCTTGAATTTGTAGCATTGCCGACGATGGCGGTCAGACATGGTGCGCCCGAGTGATTCAAAGCGCTTGGCGATAGCCGCCTCAATCGTCGGATCAAAAACGAGTTCCGCACCAAGCGCTTGGGCAATCGTTTCGCGGGTCAAATCATCCGCAGTCGGCCCCAGCCCGCCGGTTGTGATGATCACGTCAGATTGCTCAGCAGCAAATTTGAAGGCCCGTGTAATATCCTCCGGACTATCGTTGATCACTTGATTCCGACGTACCGCCACACCATAGCGGGTGAGCTGATCACCCAGGTAAATAAGGTGACTGTTCTCTCGCGTGCCAACCAGGAGTTCGTCTCCAAAGTTGATGATTTCAAAGGATGCTCTCATATACTTATTAGGGAAAAAATTCGCAGGTTGTAGGGAAATGAGTTTCGCGTCTAAAACCAACCTTAATTAGCACAATATCTTGGAAGTCAGAAAATGCCAGAGCGCGACGAAAGTAAATTGAAAGAACAAGTGCGGAAACTGCCACACCGGCCCGGCGTCTATCTCATGCGCGACCGGCTCGGGCAGGTAATCTATGTGGGCAAGGCGAAGGACTTGAAGAAGCGCGTTTCCACTTATTTTCAACCCTCCCGCAAACTCTTGATCGCTCAGCCAAAAGTCCGGGCCATGCTCGATTTGATTTTTAGCTTTGAAACGATTGAGGTTCGCTCCGAATCGGAGGCGCTGCTCCTCGAAGGCAAACTTATTAAAGAATACAAACCCCGCTACAATACGGACTTTACCGACGACAAGCGCTTCTTAATGGTCAAGGTCGACCTGCGCGAAACCCTACCCCGCTTCCGGCTGACCCGTAACCGAACCGACAGCACCGGCCGCTACTACGGGCCTTTTCCCCATTCTGGAAACCTTCGCCAAACCTTGGCTGAACTCAAAAGACGTTTCGGTATTTTGCTGGGGGATGCCAAGCCCATGCAACTACCGGACGGGCGCTGGCGACTTTACGATGATATGCGGGCCGATATAAACGACCACCCCAATGAGGTGGATGAGGCGGGCTACCGTGAACGGGTCGACGCCGCTTGCGAGTTTCTCAATGGCAAAGCAAAGGAATGGCTGGCCGACATCCGCAAGGAGATGCAAGCCGCCGCTGAAAAGCAGCAGTTTGAGCGGGCCGCCTCACTTCGGGATCTGGTCTTTGCACTCGAACGGACCACTGCCCGCACCCGTAAGTTCACCCGCAACCTTACCCACGTCGACGACCATGGGCGCACTTTACTTGCCCTCCAAAAGGCCTTGGCACTGGCCCGGCCCCCAGAACGCATGGAGTGCTTCGACATATCCCACATTTCCGGTACCTACTGCGTGGCCTCCATGGTTTCCTTCCTTCAGGGTAAGTCCGACCGCAAAGCCTATCGGCGCTTTAAAATACGTTCCTTCGTCGGTAATGACGACTTTCGCGCTATGGAGGAGGTCGTCGGGCGGCGCTATCGACGGCTCCACGAGGAGGGACGTCCCTTCCCGGACCTCGTCGTGATCGACGGCGGCAAGGGACAGGTAGCCGCCGCACTGAAGGCCTTTCTGATCCTCGACCTTGAACCTCCGGCTATCATTGGCCTGGCAAAAAAGCAGGAAACCATCATTTTCCCGGACGAGCGCCCCCCCCTCAACCTTGAGCACCGCTCCCCCGAGCTGCGTTTACTCATGCAATTGCGGGATGAGGCCCACCGTTTTGCCAATACCTTCAACGCCGATTTAAGAAGCCAACGCTTGCGGGAGTCTATTCTCGATGATTTTCCTGCTTTTGGCCCAAAGAAAAAAGCTCAAGTCCTCGCCCACTTCGGGAGTATTGAAAAACTCAGACAGGCGGAGGTGGAGGCGATTGCGGAGATCGAAGGCATCGGGCCCAAAACCGCCGAGAGGCTACACGCCTTCTTGCGGGAAAACTGATGTCCGTTTTCTCCTCTTCAAGCATTGCCTGAGGTGGCTTGAGCCTTGCCTATTCAGGCGAAGACTGCCTCAGTGTTTTCTATGACAGAGGGAGCTAAGGAACAAAAAAAGAAGATCGCCGCTGCGGCTGATGATAGTCCGTTTGACATGGCTGATTGGGAAGCTTCGGTTGCGCTCGTACATACTTGGCTGGCAGATCACCAAAAGGTGCTGACGATTGACGAAATTATTGGGTACATTGAGTGTTGCGCTGCCTCCGTTGCCGCGGCCGCCCGCTACGAAAACCTGGAAGACACGACGGCCGAAATGCTTCAGAAGCACGGTTGCACCAGTGCCCGCAGGACAACTGAGTAGTCTTTTCTAATGAGCGACGCCCACACCCCTCTGGAAACCCTCAAAGCCGAGATTCTCGCCTTCGCCAAAGAGCGCGATTGGGAGCAATTTCATTCACCTAAAAACCTCTCCATGGCACTGAGCGCAGAGGCCTCGGAACTGTTGGAGCACTTCCTCTGGATCGATGGCGCAGATAGCCTCGGGCACGCCCAATCACCGGAACGCATGGCTGCCATCCGCGAGGAGCTTGCCGACGTTATCATCTATGCCCTTGAGTTCGCCAATGTGGCCGGGATTGATGTGACCAGTGCGATCCGCGAAAAGATGCAGCTCAACGCTCAGAAATATCCCGTCGATAAGGCGCGCGGACGCAGTGCCAAGTACACGGAGCTTTAGTGAGGGCCAAGCCTAGGCGCATAGGTCGAGCACTTTAGCGACAAGCTTTTCAATCCCTTTTTGCGCTTCGAGCACGTTACCCGCAAGCATGTATGCGGGGGTGGAGACGACCCGTAGAGCCTCGTCCACCACGATGCCGTCGACCGCACAGTCGACCATCTCGGCACCCTTGGCTCGGAGAGCAGCATTGGTCTCGGCATCATTGCCAATGGTCAAACGGACCTGGTCTTGACCCAGCGCAGCCGCTGCCAGCGCTGGCGCGATGCACAGAAAACCGAGGGCCTTGCCTGCCGCTTTTGCGGATCGGATCAAAGCGACAACATCTGCATCCGCTTCATAATTTTCCCCGGCAAATGCGAAGTTACAGGGGTTTTTCGCCGCACCGAAGCCTCCGGGAAAGATGATCGCATCGAAATCGGCAACCTTGAGTTCTTGGAGGGGTGCGATCTCCCCCCTCACAATCCGGGCGGACTCCAC
>PWZW01000275.1 GCA_003567255.1 Puniceicoccaceae bacterium
CGCCGCGCAATCCATTGATTTGGGCATAGCCCGTGATGCCGGGCTTAACAAAGTGACGGATCCGATAAGCGTAGAGTTCCTTTTCAAACCTTGCGTCGTGTTCAACCAAGTGAGGACGCGGACCAATGAGGCTCATCTCGCCCATCAGGACATTCAAAATTTGCGGAAGCTCATCCAGTGAGGTTTTGCGTAAGAAGCGGCCGAATGGATAGACTCTTGGGTCTGATTTCTGCGCCTGTTTACTTTCTGTCGTTCTTTCGGGGTCTTCATACATCGTCCGGAATTTCAAAATTTGAAAACTGTATCGGTTCATTCCCAAACGCTTTTGTTTGAAAAAGAGCGGACCGGGTGCCTGAAACCTTTGTACGATCCAAACCAGCAAAGCCAGCGGCGGTAAGATGGTTAAACAGATGATCAGGCTCAGACAAATATCCACGGTTCGTTTGAAAAGGATGTTGAAAGGATTTCGCAACGGCTCTTCGAGGAAAGTGAGAAATTGAAGGTTGCCGCTTTGAATAAAACGCGCGCCCGAAACTTTTTCGAATGGATGGGCCGCATACAGTTCGGTTCTGAGCCCTTGGTTCTGACATACCAACACGCCTCGCACAATGCGCGGGTTACTCAGGTGACTTGCGTGAAAGAGGGCAACCTCGACACCTTCGGGAAAAGGGGTATCCGTATAATCCAGATGGTCGACGACACCAAGAAAAGGTAAGTCCGTGATTCCTTGTGGGAGTGGCTCTGAGTTGTAGTAGCCAACAAATTCAATACCGTATTGCCGGCATTGTTTTACGTAGTTTAAAATGCTCTGGGGCGGCATTCCCTCACCAATGAGGACTGCTTTGTCCCCTTGGTACTTTTGGAGATAGCGCCTTAAAAATCCTGGACTTAAGTATAGCCAAAGCGTGGATGCCGGCCATGATAAGAGCAAGTAGGTACCAAGAATGAAGCGGCTTGAGGCGACGTCCTTGAAAAAGAAATAAAGCAGTGCGAAACTAGCCGCCTGGATGAGCGCAAAGCGGCTGCCTAAGGCAAGTGAAGCGAATGGGGCAGCCCGAAGCTCCTTCCTCAGAAAGAGGTCCAAGTGCTGCGAGATCAGAAAACCAGAGGCGACCGTGCCGGCCATGTAGAGATTGAGCGGTGCATCGGGGTTTTGAATCGTAAAAGAGAAATGATCAGTGAACCACCGGACCATAAAGTAGAGCACCACGTTTCCCAGTAGTAAGCCGCCTATCGTAATGTGCTTTTGACCACTAAGCTTGTAACGAATCATTCCTTCCAAAATATTGTGCAATCTGAATGCTTAGCAAGCAAAGACCTCAAAACAGCGTATCCGCAGGAAATGCATAAAAAATGCTAAATCTCTCTACCAAAGTTTCTTGGAAAAGCGCCATTCTGGTTTTCCTAGTCTTGAGCTTGATCTCAGCGGCTTTACTCTACCCGAGCTTCCGGCAGTTTCGCGCCGACCAACTTGCAAAAGCTGCGGAAGACCTTTTGGAGATGCCGGAAACTTCCCTGGCTGCCTGGGAAAAGGCTCAGGCCGCGCGCAATTTGGCTCCTCAAGATGTCGCTATAGCACGGATTGCTGCGCGCAGCTATATGGTGATTGATCCTCGGGGAGCCGTTCCTGAATGGCGTAGAGTCATTCGTTTGTCGGAGGGGGCAGCTGAGGATAGGTTCGCGCTCGCGGAGCTTTTATTCGTGATTGAAGACTGGGATGCTTTGGCGAAGGAAATGGCTTTGCTCCTGCAGGAGGAAAGCCATGACGGACTGGCGACGGTCCTCAAAACACGGGCGTTGCTTGCCCGAGGGCGTGACGCCGATGCCCTGAAATTCCTTGAGGAGCGAATGGCTGGAGGTTTGGACGATCCTCATGCCCGCTTGTTTTTTGCGGATTTGGCTTTGCTCTTTGATACGCCTGAGGTTCGACGGAAGGGTAAGCGTGTGCTTTTGGATTTGGCCGATCGCACTGATTCCCCGGGCCTCGAAGCCTTGCGTAGACTCGCACGCCTGGAAAATTATGATTTGGCGGAGATTTATTCGCTGATTGACGGACTAGAGGCGCACCCCAGTGCTCAGAGGGAGGATAGGTTACTGGCAGCTTCCCTCAAGCTAAGACACGAACTCGAGCCCGCCACCGCAATCATCAGCGCAGTCGTAGAGTCGTATGACCTAGCTAATATTGGTGACCTTCTGGAATTTGGCAGGTGGTTGAATCAACAGCGACAATTTGAGAAGACCTTGGAGTTTTTACCTTTGGAGACTGCCTTGAGGCGTCAGGATGCTTTTGCAATTCACATTGATGCGCTCGCCAGTTTGGGACGGTGGCGAGACCTCGAGGCCATTTTGGGACAACCTCGCGTCCCCATTCCGGATTTTCTCAAGGCATTCTACCGGATGCGCATCTTCCTTGAACTTGGGCAGGATCGAAGGGCGGCCATAGAGTTGGACCGTGCGCTTTTGCTGGCAGAGGGAGATCCGTTGAAAGTTTATTATCTGGCTGAGCGCTTAGCCCTGATTAATCGGGATGGTCCGCTGTTGGAAACCGTAGTCAGGCGCATGGTGAGCATAGATGCCTTACAGGAGCGCGGCTACCAGCGTCTTCTGGCAATCGGTGAAAACAGTGGTGAAGGTGAGTTGGTCTGGGAAGCACTTCGGGAGATGTATCGCGCAAGCCCAAAAAATCCGATGGTAAAGAGTGATTATCTGTACATCGGCTTTTTACTCGACGAGCTTGGTACGGAACATCTTTCTCAAGCGGCGGAATTGGTGGAAGCATCGCCGGAAGTGCTCGCATACCGGATGACTTATTTCACGGGGCTACTTAAGATGGGCGAGTTGGAGGCTGCCCTTGGCCTTGTTGATGGACTGCCTGTGGATTGGCGTGAAGTACGGCCTCGTTGGCAAATGCTCGTAGCCGTTGCGCTTCAAGAGCGCGGGTTTCTAAGGGATGCGCGTATGCTGCTGGGCGACGTTGATCGCGATCAGCTACTGAAAGAGGAACGCCGATGGTTAGAGGCCGTTGGTCTTTAATCCTAATTCTGGAAAGCGCTACCACAAGCTCGCTCTATTGACTGGCTGGGACCAGTCGATCGGGGACCTCCGGTGTGGGGTTCGTCTGTGGTTCAGCTGGTGCCAAGTCCGGCGCGGTGAGGACATTGCTGATCGTGTAAAGGTCAAACGGAGCGGGCACGTTTCCGTAGATGGAGAACGAAGTAGCACTGAGGGTGTGCGGATTCGTGGTCCATTGAACCAAAGCATATTTCAAGGAATGTCCCTCAATGTTCA
>PWZW01000298.1 GCA_003567255.1 Puniceicoccaceae bacterium
AGGTTTTCTTTTAACTCATGGCAAATTCAAAAGCAGCAATTAAGTACATCCGTAAAACGGAAACCCGTACCATCCGCAACCGTCAGGCGAAAAGTCGTCTCAAGACACTTGCCCGTAAGGTGGAGCAGGCAACGGCATCCGGTGATAAAGACGCCTTGGCAGAAGCTTCCAAGGGATACATTTCCGCATTGGAAAAAGCATCCAGCAAGGGCATCGTCCACGCAAATAAGGTGGCTCGGCACAAGGCCCGTCACGCTGCGCTCCTTGCTTCCTAAAAGGACAGCAGGGAATCGCTTCATTTTACGGCACTGCCGATCAAAGGACTGGGTCTTCCCGGTCTTTTTTTATGGCTAAGTCAGACACCAAATCCCTTGGCTTTGCGCCTCCCTTGCTCGGTTCACAACCGATGCGCCTGCCCATCATTGCCGAGGGGCAGGGGTGGTTTGCGTTGGCTAAACCGGCTGAGATCGGGGTCAGGCCTCACCCTTGGGATCCCACCGTGCCCAACTTGGACAGTGCCCTGAATCTGCAACTATCCGCTCAGAAACGGGAATTGACTGAATTGGGGTGTGAACTCATCGCCTCAGTTTATTATTTGGATCCGCCCATTTCGGGGGTGGCGCTTTTTGCAAAGACTCGTGAGGGGATGGCCATTTGGCGAAATGCCTTTGGCTCGAATCAAATGAGTTTTCGGTTTGTTTTTGCCACGCGCGGCGACGGCGGAAACCGCGAAGCTCGACAAAGCATCTGCGACGTCCCTTTGCGCGCGGTTGAGCATAAGGGAATTATGGCCGCTTCCGCTCGGAAGGGAAAAAAAACAAAAACGCTCTTCCGGCGGCTCGCAGTTGGGCGGGACGGTTGGAGTTTGTGGGAAGGGGTTTCCGAGTATTTGCGCCCGCACCAAGTCAGGGCACATGCTGCACTGGTAGGCTTGCCAGTGGGTGGAGACAAACTCTACGGCGGAGAGGACATTCCGGTTTTTAGCCGGGCTGCAAGGCTTGGTTCAGTCGAGGACGCTCCCGCGCAAGCCGCCTACAGCGGACCGGCGATTCATTTGATGAATCTCCAATATGGGGTTGCCGACGCGCGGCAAACCGTACGCGCGCCACTCCCCACCCCACTCGCGGGATGGATGCGTCGCTTGGGCCTCAAGCTTCCAGGAGTGAAATGAGCAGAAGCCGCCCCGCTGGGGTGCAACCCCTCCGGTCGTCGAAAGCTTCCACGGCGGAGGTTGAAGCTCAGGCGAGGTAACTCCCGGCTAGGATTTCTTCCAAACCGTCAACTTAGCCACGCGTGTCCGTCGGCCGTTTAATACGGCCCTCGACGGAATCGAACTCCTCCTCGACAGCCTTGCCCGGACCATTTTCCAGCAGGGTCACCACGATGATCGCGATGGTGGCGAGGATAAAACCGGGGAGGATTTCGAATATGTTGAAGAGTCCACCCTCCAACTGTCGCCAAATAATCACGGTACCCGCACCGACGATCATGCCGGCCAAGGCTCCGTTGCGCGTCATTCGTCGCCAGAAGAGCGAGAGGATGATGATCGGGCCAAAGGCCGCACCAAAACCACTCCAGCCATAACCAACGAGATCAAGGACTCCCGCCTGTGGATCCATTGCGATGAAAATGGCAATCAATGCGACGCCGGCGACGGTGCTTCGCCCCACCCAGACCAATTCTTTTTCGCTAGCATCCTTGCGCAGCAGGGTTTTGTAAAAATCCTCGGTCAGCGCACTTGCCGAGACAAGTAGCTGAGAGTCAATCGTGCTCATGATCGCAGATAAAATGGCGGCTAGCAAGATGCCCGCAATCCACGGGTTAAACAAAACCTGACTTAAATTGATGAAGACCGCCTCAGAATTTTCGAGGGGTTGGTCCGCAAAGTAGGCTATACCTGCAAATCCCGTAAAGATCGCCCCCAGCAAGGCAAAGGTCATCCAAACAATCCCAATCAGGCGGGCCTTGGGCATGTCGCCCGGACGCTTCAGTGCCATAAAACGGATGATGATGTGAGGTTGACCGAAGTAACCGAGACCCCAGGCCATTAGGGAGATTATGCCCAGAAAAGTCATGCCATGCAGCGCATTTAGCTTGTCCGGATCGATACTCCCCACCGCCTGCACCGTTTCATTCCACCCGTCTAAACTTTGAACGACGATCACCGGCACGCTGACCAGGGCCAAAAACATGAGAATGCCCTGGAAAAAGTCGGTCCAACTTACCGCTAAAAATCCTCCAAAAAAGGTATAGGATACAATCACAATCGCACCTACCCAAAGAGCGGTCTGATAGGACATGCCAAAAGACTCCTCAAAGAGCGTGGCGCCGCCCACCATCCCTGCAGATGTGTAGAACGTGAAAAAGAGGAGGACCACCATAGCGGAAATCACCCGCAGGAGGTTTGAGCTGTCGTGAAAACGATTTTCGAAGTAGTCCGACACTGTGATCGAATCTTTCGCGACCTCGGTATAGACGCGGAACCTTCGGGCGACAAACTGCCAGTTCAGGTAAGCTCCCATGGCAAGGCCGACGGCAATCCAAATTTGATTCATCCCGGCCGCGTAAAACGCGCCGGGGAGCCCGAGGAGCAGCCACCCGCTCATATCCGAAGCACCCGCGCTCAGGGCGGTCACGCCGGGGCCGAGTCGACGGCCACCCAACATGTAGTCGGACAGGTTTTTGGTTAATTTGTAAGAAACCGTGCCGATGACCAGCATACCGATCAGGTATGCGATGAACGTCACAAGGGTAGGGATCGACATTTCCATAAAGCTAAATGCTTATTTCTCAGTGAAAGCCGTGATGATCGAGAGCAAGAGTACGGTTCCGAGCGGAACCAGGAGCCAAAGCCAAGTGGCGGTAGTGATGCTGTATTCCATGTGCTGAGTTGATGTGTGGTGTGCTTTAGGTTGTGGGCCATGCAGAGCCCCGCGTGTGACTGAATTGTGAGACACGGGGGTGGCTGTGAAGGCCATTTGTTTCAAGAGTCCGGAAACTGCGGTTGTCGTCTGAGCGAAAAACGTGAGTCGCGTTTTTGGATAAAGCAAAGGTTTTTTACAGATAGATACGGCTGGGTGCTCACGATTCCCCTTGCGTCCAAGGAAAAAGCGGCAATACTATTCTACGTTCTTTGATTGGTTTCACCACATCCAAAGTGTTTTCCAATCCCATGTTTATGGGGGTGTTCCGGATTCGACTTTGTGTTGGAGTGTGTAGCTGCATGTCGGAGTTGATGGAAGGCTCCGTTATCAATCCATCACAAAAATTAATTGGCGAACAAGAA
>PWZW01000175.1 GCA_003567255.1 Puniceicoccaceae bacterium
CCGGAGGGCGTGGAAGTGAATGCCCGGATGGATACGGGGGCAACCACCTCTTCCATTAACGCGCAGGAGATCACCCGATTTGAGCGGGACAGTGAACCTTGGGTACGTTTCACTTTGGTCGATGAAGCCACCGGTGAGGAAAGCACTCTCGAGCGTGCGGTCGCCCGTGAAGTACGTATCCGACAACACTCCGGGGAAGCCGACGAGCGTTATGTGGTGGAGTTGGAGATTTTCCTTGGGGATCGTCACTTGAAAGGGGAGTTCACCCTCGCGGATCGCTCAAATTTTAATTTCAAGGGACTGCTTGGAAGGAACCTTCTGGGCGAGGGCTATCTGGTGGATTCCTCCACGAGCAATGTCCTCGGTCAGCCTGCTCGTTGAAGTCTGCTGGCTTTCTAAATCAAGCGATGAAATATTCAGCCTTTCGCATTTTTGTTGGCTTGCTCTTTTTTGCGGGAATTGGGCTGACACTGTACAAAAATCAGGTTTTGGGATTTCCCCTGCGGCCGGGTGAACAAACTGAGGTTTGGGAGATCGAGGCGCGGATCGATTTTGAGGCCATGGGTGAGGCGGTGCGTCTCTCGTTTGCTTTGCCTGAAGACCCGCTGAATTTTGAGCTCCTCGAAGAAGTCTATGTTTCCGGGCCCTTTGGTTTGGAGGTTGAGCGCGGAGATCTGCGCCGGGCAAACTGGTCGATCCAAGCTGCGGAGGGTCCGGTCACGCTGTTTTACCGGGCCAGTGCTTATCGGGAAACCGCCGGGGCGAGGGGGTCCTCCCGCCGGGATACGCTTCCGGTTTTGGATGCTCCAGAGGCACCGCCGCCGCCTTTTTTGACAGATTTTGACCGCACCGCAGCCGAGGCGGTACGCGATGATTTACTCGCGCAGAGCAGTGATTCCGGTACCTTCGCCGCCCTGCTTTTTCAAGCCCTGCGGGACCCCCCGGAAAATTCCAACTACGCTGCCTTATTGGGGACCCGGGCCTCTGCGCGCGAGCTCGCCGAAGTCGCCCGGGACATGCTCGCCTTACAGGAAATCCCTCATCGTCTGATCCGGGGCTTGGTTTTGGAACAGGATCAACGACGGGGATCCTTCAAGTTTCTCATCGAAGTTTTTGATGGCGATCGGTGGGAAGTGATCGACCCTGAAACCGGTGAAACCGGACTGCCGCCGGATTTTTTTGTCTGGCAGCGTGGCGGACGGTCCAACCTCGATTTGGAAGGCGGGCGCGGTTCCGAAGTGAGCTTTAGCTTTATACAAACGAACCTGCCGACGGCCATGCTGGCGCGCAACGGGTTTGGGCGCGAAAGTGACCCCATCCTCGATTTCTCACTCTACGCTCTGCCGATTGGCGAACAGGGGGTTTTCAAGACCCTGCTACTCATTCCCATTGGTGCGTTGGCCTTGGTCTTCATCCGCAACGTCATCGGCGTGAGTACCTCCGGCACCTTTATGCCCATCTTGATCGCGATAGCCTTCCAGGAGACCAATGTGCTCCCGGGTCTGGTTTTGTTCATCGTGGTCGTGGGGGTGGGGCTGTTGATTCGTTCGTGGCTATCGCGATTGAATCTTTTACTTGTTCCGAGAATTTCAGCGGTCGTTGTGGTTGTGATCCTTTTGATGGCGGCGCTCAGCATCGCGAGCCATAAGCTGGGCCTCGAGCGGGGACTGACCGTGACCTTCTTCCCGACAATCATCCTTGCGTGGACAATTGAGCGCTTGTCCATTCTCTGGGAAGAGCACGGTCAGCGGGAGGCGCTTAAGCTGGGTTTTGGCTCGCTGCTGGTTGCAGTGGTTGCGCACTTTTTCATGGATGCGGCCATGGTTAAGTACCTCACCTTTGCCTTCCCGGAGCTCCTGCTCAGTGTACTCGCTTTGATCCTAATGATTGGTCAGTACTCCGGATATCGCCTCTTGGAGCTCCACCGTTTCCGAGGTTTTCCAAAAGCAGAATGAAGCAGTGGTTCACAACTCCCCGGGCCTTAAAGCGTATGGGTGTGCTGGCGATGAACCGGAGAAATATTGAATTCATTTTTGGATACAATGAACGTTCCCGCTACCCGATGGTGGACGATAAGTTGGAGACCAAGCGGCTCGCAGAAGCCGCTAATCTAAAAACACCTCCCTTGATTGGTGTGGTGAAATATCACTACGAGGTCGCAAAACTTACCGACAAACTTTCGGGCTATGATGAGTTTGTGATTAAACCCAGCAAGGGGAGTGCGGGAAAGGGGATTTTGGTGATTACCGGGCGAGAGGGAAACACCTTTCTCAAGGGCAATGGAGAGCGCCTGAGTCTGAAAAGTCTTCAGCGGCATACCGCCAACATTCTCAGTGGCTTACATAGCCTGGGTGGCCAGCCCGACTGCGCTATGATTGAGGGGCGCATTCATTTTGCGGAAAACTTTGCCGCTTTGGCGGCGCACGGCGTCCCGGACCTTCGGGTCTTGGTTTTTCGCGGCTATCCCGCCATGGCGATGCTGCGGATTCCCACCAAAGCGTCAGATGGCAAGGCCAACCTTCACCAGGGGGCGGTCGGCGTCGGTGTGGACCTTGCCAACGGACATGCCAGCGGCGGCGTGCAGTTTAACAAGCTGATTAAAAAACATCCCGATTTTGATAGCCCGTTTAATGAAATCTGGATGGAAAATTGGGAGGAGTTACTCGTTCTGGCATCCCGCGCCTACGACATCACCAAACTTGGCTACCTCGGGGTGGACCTCGTGATCGACGCCCGGCACGGGCCGCAGGTTTTGGAGCTGAATGCTCGCCCAGGCCTCGCTATCCAACTCGCAAACGGGTGCGGACTGCTCCCTAGATTGGAAAAGCTGAAAGCCCTCGGAGCGGTCACCGAAGATGCTGCCGCCCGGGTCTCCCGGGCGCGGGAAATGTTTCGCGGGGTCTAGCTTGGAAGGCCGGGGTAAGGACCCATAAAAAATGCCACCGGGCATCCGCACCGGTGGCATTGAACTAAAAAAGGTGAGGCCTGACGTAAGGACCCCGGGGAACTACCAGGTCAGAGGATTCCACGTCCGGGATTGTGTCTTTTGAATAGTCACTCCGTCGGACTCTGAGGTCTTGGTGGTGGTGCACCCGGTAAGTGAGACCCAAGCCAGGGCTGCGGAGAGGGTAAGCATGAGAAGGTGTTTTTGACGCATGTTCTCAGGAAAGCGGAAAGTTTGATTCCTGTCACTTAAAACTTAAGCCCGTGCCATGCGAATAATATCCAAAACCAGCCCCATGCTTTGCTTATGCACGCCTGCCAAGAGGGTTACGTGGAAGC
>PWZW01000089.1 GCA_003567255.1 Puniceicoccaceae bacterium
AATAAGATATGAAGACAAATCAATTCTCCGGAGTTTTCACTGCGCTCGCCACGCCCATGCTGGATGGCAAAGTCGACTACGCCAGCCTCGAACGCCTGATCGGCCATCAACTTGAGGGCGGCATTCAGGGATTGGTCCCGGTGGGTACCACGGGTGAGTCGCCGACCGTTTCCCACGAAGAACACATCGCTATTGTTGAAGCGACGGTGAAGGCAGCGCAGGGGCGCGTCCCCGTGATCGCCGGGGCTGGCTCAAATTCAACTCTGGAAGCAGTTGAACTTACCCAACGAGCTGATAAAGCGGGTGCCGATGGCTTTCTCTTGGTCGCACCTTACTACAACAAGCCCAGCCAAGAGGGCATTTTTCTGCACTTCAGCGCGATTGCTGAAGTCACCGAAAAGCCGATTGTCCTCTACTCCATTCCCTCACGTTGCGGGATCGAGATCTCCACTGAAACGACCGCCCGTCTCTACGAACGCTACCCGCATATTTGCTGCACCAAAGCGGCCGAGGGCTCATGTGAAAAAGTGGTCGATTATGTAAGCGCCCTCGGCCCTGACTTCTCTGTCCTTTCCGGGGACGACGCCCTCACCCTGCCCTTCCTTTCAGTCGGCGCACAGGGTGTGATCAGCGTGGCCTCAAATCTACTCGTCGCTCCCCTCGTGAAGCTCGTTCAGGATGCTCAAGCTGGAAACAACGCCGCCGCTCAAGCCGCTTTCCAAAAGTACTTCCCGCTCTTTAAAGCATTCTTCCTTGAGCCGAATCCGGTGCCAATCAAGTACGCCTTAAAGCGCGCCGGCCTCATCCGCTCAGCCGAAGTCCGCCTCCCCCTCGCTCCCCTGAGTGAGGCAACCCGCGTCCAGCTCGATCAGGTTTTGGACGCGGTGGGGCTCCCTGCCGCCTAAGCGCCTGAAATCCTTCTCGGCTAAAAACCCTTCCACACACCATGTCAGCACCTGTCAAAATTCTTCTCAACGGCGCCCAGGGCCGGATGGGCCAAGCCATCAGCACCATTGCCGAAGCCAACGGCGCAGTGATCGAAGCCGCTTGCGATGCGGGCGACGATCCCTCCACCCGGATCGACGCCTGTGATGTGGTGATCGACTTCAGCTTTCACGAAGCCACCCTCAGCTTGGCCAAACTCGCCGCCGGCCACGGCAAGCCCCTCGTTATCGGCACGACTGGCCACAGCGCTGAAGACCGCAGCACGATCATTGAGAACGTCTGCCCCCGCATCCCCGTCATCTGGGCTGGTAACTACTCCATCGGCGTCAATTTGCTGAACTACTTAACCAGCAAAGCCGCCGCCATCCTGCAAGGAGGCTTCGACGCCGAAGTGCTGGAGCTTCACCACAATCAAAAAAGAGACGCCCCGAGCGGCACCGCCGAGCGCCTCCTGGAAATTTTGCGCGAAGCTCGCGGACTCGACGAAGATGCCGTTCAACACGGCCGTTCCGGCATCATTGGAGCCCGTCCAAAAAACGAAATTGGTGCGCACGCCATCCGCGGGGGCGACATCGTTGGCGAGCACACCGTTTACTTCTGTGGTGCAGGTGAACGGATCGAGCTAACTCACCGTGCCACCGACCGGAAGATTTTCGCTCAGGGTGCGATCCGCGCGGCCATTTGGGGTCTTCAAGCAACTGCCGGACTTTACAACATGGAAGACGTGCTCGGCCTGAAGGACTGAACCACCCCTCCCCGACCCTTAGCAAAATGATTTCCAAAATCCGCGGTAAGCTGATCGAAACCAGTCCCCTCCTCGTCATTATCGACGTGGCAGGCATCGGCTACGAAGTACATATTCCCATCACCACTGCGGAGAAACTACCGCTCACCGGTAATGAGTGCAGTCTCTTCACCCATGCCGTTTACCGTGAGGATGCCCAAACCCTCTACGGCTTTGCCACCCGGCAAGACCGCGACTTCTTCCGACTCTTGGTCGAAAAAGTGTCCGGCATCGGGCCAAAAATCGGCGTCACCATCCTCAGCCGCATGTCGGTCGAGTCACTCCAACACGCCATTTCCCAAGGCGATGTCGCCCTGCTCTCGAAATGCCCGGGCATCGGTAAAAAGACTGCGGAACGGGTGATCATCGAGCTTAAAGACAAGATCAACGCCAGCCTGGGCGGCGGCAGCCCCGCGGCTGGCACCCAAACCAGCGGCAGCGCGCGTGGCCTTCCGCCCTCCGCCTTTCAGGACGCCGTCGCGAGCCTCGTTATCCTCGGCTACAAGCCCGCCGACGCGGACAAGATGGCCCGCAAGGCCCAGGCCGCTCTCGGCACCGATGCCCCCACCGAGGCTATCATCCGCAAAGCGCTTAATTGAGGCGGCACACGCTTTGCCCGAACGCTCCGCGCGCGAAAAGCAATGAATCACTTTTACCCTGGCATGGGGGCCACTTCATCGATGTACGGAGCAGCGTGGAGAAATGCCTTCGATGGACACTTCCATGACTGGCCCGCCTGGCGTGGAGAGGAGACAATGGGGCACCTTGCCGAACGCATCATCACCGAACATCACATTAAGCAGGGCGATACGATCATCGGCACCTCACTGGGCGGGATGATCGCATGTGAAATTGCCATTCTCATCGAACTAAAGCAGATCGTTCTCATAGGTTCGGCCCAAAGCAAGGAGGACGTAAGCCAGATTTTATCTATCCTCCATCCGTTGATAGCCTTGGCACCGATTCCTTTCCTTCAGATGGCATCAGGAAAACTACCGGGAGCGCTGGCAGAAATGTTTGCCCACAGTGATCCCGCATTTATCCGAAACATGTCCAAAGCTATTTTCAAATGGGAAGGTTTGAAGCGCGAGGTCCCCGTTTTGCGCATCCACGGAATCCACGATGCAGTCATCCCCATGCCCAAAGGAACCAAGCATGCAATTGGGGGTGGACACCTCATCGTTATGACCCATCCGTTGGAGTGTATCGAAGCAGTCAAAGCAGAGCGAGTCGCCTGAACTGCGCACTGCGCCTACCTTCGCTTGGCCCAAAATAAGGCACCCTTGCTAAACAAGGAAACAACTTTTCATCAGCGATTCCTGGTCTCGGGGCTTTCGCCGGGAACGATGGTATTTTTTTAGAAAACAACATCGAAAGAGAAAACATAAAATTGAACAGGCATCTCGGTTTATGAATCCATTTGGGTTCTTCTGCAATTCCCGTGGGATCGTTTAAAGCATATGCGGTTCTGTTTGTCGCAGCCCTGTTACCCAACGGCTACCAAGCTCTTGTCGCTGTCCACGGTTCCTTTGGCA
>PWZW01000109.1 GCA_003567255.1 Puniceicoccaceae bacterium
ATTTTTCGCGCGGTGGATGCATCACCAATAAAGTTTGCGGTGGCGATGCAGGTCAAATCGTACCAAAGGCCGATGTTGTTCTTCGCGGCAGCTGCGGATTTTCCCATCTCACTAGTTTGCAGCCATTCGAGGAAAGCTTTGAACCAGCTTCGCAAAGCCTGGTCGAGCCCTGCGGGCAAGGGCGCTGCATAAGCTAAGAGATGTATCGCTTCGGTGAGGTAAATAAATCGTCTGCCTTCGATGATACCGGTCCAATGGTGCCCAGGCTTGTCCGGAATTTTCTGAGCGTTTTCCATGTGGGGTGTCATCCTGGTCTCCGCATTGACAAACCAGACTTGAAGCAGCTTGATTGCTCGGGAATGGTATTTTTTCTCGCCCGTCAGCGCCGCGGCCAGAGCCAGTTCAAACACCGCTTCGCTGAAGGTGTTCAATCGCAGCAAATCAAACTTCGGTGCATAACACTGAGGATTCACCTCGCCGTCCCGCCGTTCCCATGCGCCGAATTGGTTCGGCCACCAATATTTTGGGAGGCTGCGGTAAGCTGCTGGATCTACTCCTGGATCGGTCGGCTTCTTATCGGTGACGGTCCAGGGGCCTTCGTGAAGGCGTTGATCGGCCGATCTTACGAGATCGTTAACGGCAGCGGTAAGTTCAGCGATGGAACCCTCTGGATACAGGACTCGAATTGCCCCGATATTTCGACCATCAAGAATGAGTGTCTCCGGAATTTCTTTTGGCGCCGCCTTTTCCAAAGCATCACACCATTCGCCACCGAATGATAGCCCGGAACCGAGATTGAGTAAAAGGGCTTGTTCAAGTGTCGCCATTAATCAGTGAAATGTCGTCTTTGATTAAAATCCTCTCTCGCCGGAGAATCAAAGATTTTCGCTAAAGCCGGAACCTTCAGTACCTGGCCTCCGAATTGGATAAATCCGGGACCGCTTGGCTGGCCAAGGGCCTGGTTGTAGCGCCGGAAAACCGCGGGACTGACGAGATGGAGAAAGCCATGCAGGGAAGGCTGGTACGGTGGGTTTGATCGTCATTTTGCTTTTTGGAGACGGTTTCTTGTGCGAACGTAACACTTCTCCAAACCAAACTTAAGAGCATTCAGGGGTGATTTGTTTCGGATCGCGTGACGGCTCATGAGCTTTTCCCCGGTAGGGCGCCCTGTCCGTTTTTCGGCAGCTTGCGCTTTCACGATTTTACTGATTTCGGCAAAAAGACTGTACTCCTCAAGCACGAGGCGACGGGCTTCCTGTATCGCTGGAAGCCGCTTTTCGTACTCCTTATCCCGAATTGCCTGCTTGATTCGTTCAATCGAGGCGGATGGATCAAAGATATCGATTTGAATGAGGCTATCCTCGGGGAAGTAATCAAAAACGTTTGGGCAACCGAAGTAGAAGGGAAGCGCGCATCCAAGAAAGGTATCCGACAATTTTTCCGTCCAGTGGTGAGCACAGCTATGGTTTTCAATGGCGAGGTGGTACCTGTAGTCGTCCAGCGCTTCAGCTTTATCGTGAATGGGATTTATCCCATGGCCAAAGACGTCCATGTCACTAATCTGCTTTTTGACCTCTTGAACAAAGCGGTAACGCCTATTATGCAAAGTGTGCTTTTGTTTTTTTGAAGAACAGACCGTGGAGAGGTCTTTGGTCTTTCGGGGGATGGTTCCTTCAGCCAACCGGTCGTAAGCGCCGTGGGGTCCGGTCCGTCCGTAAAACCAAATCAAGCCAGGTTGAGAACGAATGAGCCGAGGGTGGGGGACCGCCCACGGTTCCTGACTGGAGAGGATTTGTCCAAACTGCGCGATAAACTGACGGCCATAAGTTTTTACGGTCGACGGCTCCGAGGTGATCAAGAGGGTATGGTCCCTGGGACAGGCAAGCGATTCGACCCATAATCCGAAGCGTTCCCCTTTAACCGGGGGTAGGTCGTCGTAGACAACCAGCCAGTCGTAGTCCCGTTCATTGTAGTCGAAAAGGAACTCGCAGTGATTCCAGACCGGAGTTGAGCCGGGAAAACGACGCAACAAGTTTGCCGTTTCTGTGCCCGCAGCGGATTTCATCATAAACTTGATCCGCGTAGGAGATTGGTTGGATCTAATCAATGGATGCCTTCGGAATGGGGTGCCGCTGTTTTAGGTTCGAAGCCCGTTGATCGCCTTTGCACTGGCGCGGGAGTTGGCGCTGATTCATCTCCAGTGCTCGCCAATCCATCCGGCGGGACGGGTGTGGTGGTGAGGCTTTTTACCAGTGTATCCACGTAAAGCTTCGTCCGGGTCCGGGCGGCCGTGGAAGGCGACAATTTTGGTGCCTTCAGGTAAGCGTGGCTCTTTAAAAAAGTTGAGCGGGAAGCAGGGGCGGCAGTGCCTCTTAAAGGATCGAACCCAAGCCTCTGGCCAGTAAACCATTTTCGGGCGGATACAATGGGTCAGGTAAGTTTGAGGCGGATGGAAGTTTGCCATCGCCCATGCCTTCTCGTTGTGAAATTGATCCCAAACGAAGGTTTCTTTGTTTGCCTCAAACCGAAACACCGACGAATTGCCAATTTCGGGGCGCTTCCCCAGCAATTTTTTTTGCAGTCCGACCCAGTTATGGATGATGGGTATTTTGGTTGGCTCGTATTCAAAAAATACGTCCATTGGGCCGGTGATCACGATGTCGAGATCCAAGAAGAGCGCGGGGCCTTCAATCGGTAAATCTGAGCGGAAGAGACAAAGTTTACGCCATCCATTGAGCATTTGCGGTTCCGGTAAGTCGATCTCCGGAATAGGAAAGGTTTCCACCGCAGAATCAATCCCTTCCGGCTTATCCGTGAAGCAGACGAATCGGTAAGGTGGTTTGAGGTGGCGTCTTACGCTTGATGCGAGGCGGTTGACGTACTCCGGGCCGTAGCGGTCTCCCCACTTGAGGGTAACGATTGTGCGTGATGTCGCTGTGCTCATATTTGACTTTTGGCTTTCTGACTGCTGGGGACGGGAGTTAGGCTTTGCTGTAGTGCTTTGGTTGGCTCTGTCTTCCGATCGCGTTGCGGGTGTCCACCACAGGACAGCGGTACTGCGAGAAGTTCTCCGCCTTGTACGCGTCGTGGTGGGTGGCGATCAGTACAAGGTCGTAACTGTCGTTTAGGGGGGCGGACTTTCGGCCGGCTAGATGGGCGTGTTCCCGGGTCGGTTTGATCACAGGTATATGTGGATCATGGTAGTCGACCTTGGCACCCAGCGCCTCGAGCTTTTCGATG
>PWZW01000323.1 GCA_003567255.1 Puniceicoccaceae bacterium
AGAAAGCGGAATTCTCCCAGGGCCATTGCGCGAAGAGAAGGATCTGTGCCGGATTCGCGCTCTTGGCCACCTCGGCTTGGATCAACTTCACGCCCTCGGCCACCATCCCGGGGAAATTTCCTAAAATGTAGGGATCGAAGAAAAGGACAATGTAATCCCATTGGTGGTCGCCCTCCCCGCGGAGATTGGCGAGTCGCTGAGTCCTCCCCTCGGGCCAAAAGTAGTGCTGGGCCAAGCTGTAACAACGGTTTGTGGTATTAAAGCTACTACTGCCAGCATACTGCACGTTGTGGGTTTTGGTTTTGTAAATGTCCTCAAAGACCACATTCGCGGAGCCGGTGATGGCGGAATCCTGATCCAGGATGCTCTGTAACTGAGTGGCGATTTCGGTCGGATTAAACGCTACTTCAGCAACCGAGCCG
Source organism: Puniceicoccaceae bacterium (assembly GCA_003567255.1). Taxonomy (GTDB): domain Bacteria; phylum Verrucomicrobiota; class Verrucomicrobiia; order Opitutales; family Coraliomargaritaceae; genus T3Sed10-183. The sequence goes on from PWZW01000323.1 coordinate 423, forward strand.
GATTCATTTGAAAAAGGCGTATCGAACCGACCGTAGGAAAACGATCTCGTGGAGCCAATCACCAGGATATCGAGATTCTCTTCGGTGGTCTCCGAATGGCCAGTCGTTGACAAGGAAAGGAGCAGCAGTGGAACGGCAAGCCACTTGTGTGCAAAAGAAATAAAAATCTGCTTCAGCCGCATTGCGAGAGAAGCCTGATTAAGAACAGAGCACAGGGTAGTGACCATAAGTGGGAAGGAGCGTGCTTTCAAGGTAGGAGCTGGCGAGAGAGCCAGGTAGTGAACTTGAATTGAGTAAAACGGGGTTGAATAGAGTAGGAAAGGTGAGAGCTCTTTTTGCCCACACATGGGGTTAGCATTGTGTGAGTAGTTTCCTTTCAAAATAAACCAGAATGACCCTATCCCTAAAGGTCGAACCCTTAAAGAATGTTTTTGCGAGCAGAGGCTTTTAGCGTTTTATTTACAACAGTCGTCCGGGCACTGCAGAGGATTGCGTGGCGTGCGCGCCTGCTTGCGCCCGGCGTAGAATTGAGTGAGGCCAGGCCCCCTCGAGGCAACCAAACGCAGTGAGTTGGGGAGGTGTTGGACTCGGCGCCTGCAAGCAGGCACGCCACGTAGTGTGCGAGCTTGCTCGCGCTTTGCGTAGAACCCAGCAGCGGCCTCGGCGCCTGCAAGGAGATTGTCTCAAAAAGCCTGCTGCGTTCCTGGCAAACCTGCGGGTTTACTCCCGTCACGATCTGCGCGTTTCCCCCGTAGGGGGGTGCAACTGTAAGCAACTCTCCTCCTGCTCTGATAGGAGGGGTGCCCTAGCGGGGCGGGGTGGTTACGCTCCCGCGCTCCGTCAGAGCGTGCTCGACAGGAAGCAATTGCGCCAACGGCGCGAAATTCCTCAGGCCAGGGCAACGCCCTGGCCTACGTTGCCCGACGAAGCGAACACAGACAGGTACCGAGCGAAGCGACACTTGACATGTCTGTGCCACGTTGCTCGACGGCGGCAGCCGTCCTTGGACTGCGGAAGCCCTGCTGCCGCTTTCCGCGCAGGCAGCCTGCTGCCAAGCCCCTGCTGCCGTAGGACCGCGTGGTCGCAGCAGGCTGCAACCATAAAGGCGGCAAGAGCTTGCCGCACTCCAAGGTGCCTTCGGCACTAAAACATCCTCCAAGGCTACGATGAGTAACGCCGTTTGCGTTAGGTTACGGCGGTGTAGCCCGACGGCGATAGCCGTTTTGAATTTGCGGTGGATTGGCTGGAACGCAGTGGTCGGCGTCGCTCGGTACTTGTCCGTATTATTCGATCATCTGAAGCGGACCGGTCAGATGTATGAGTGAGGAGGGTAGATTCTCGCCCACGTAAATTCGCTGTCGCTGGTCGCCTTCCACAGTTGTGCGATAGCGCCAGGTACCGTCGCCGGTTTCTTCGGGGTGAACCGTTATTTTACGCTCCGCACCCAAATTTTCCAGGACTTGATCGACCTGTGCGACCGCAAGCAAAATCTCACTGCGGTTAACGCCGATGTTTTGTTTTGCGTAAGCCCGAAAATCCTCCCCCAAGGTAGCGATCTGGGCTTTGAGTTCTGGAAGCATAACTTCAAGGCTGCCGTCAGGCATTTCCCTAATGCGGGCGGAGTTGGTTTCCAAACTCCTAACTTGATTGCTTAAGCGCTGCCATGCGGTTTCGAGCTGGGTAGTCTGAAGCTCGTTCAGTTGGAGGTGCGCGGCAAGGTCGTTGTCTTTGAGAAAAAGCGGGTGATCCAGCGAACGGATATGCCCGGACCGACTGAGGCTTGCGATCACGTTGACCGGAACCGTCACCAGTGGACCGTGCTCAGGAGTTTCAACAAGGCCGGAGTCATGGTCAGGCTTGAGCGTATCCGGCACCGCGATTTCCTCGTCCGCAGCCACGACCACGTCTCTTGGCAAATCAACCGACGTAGCCGGAAAACGCACTACGGAGCGATCCGTAGTGCGTGGCACCTCCACCCCATGGGTGAGCGTGGCTTCCGCGGGTGAATTAAATTGAAGGGAGATGACCACACCGAGTGCACCGCCGACGATCAGGCCGACGATGCTCCCGGTGGCGATCCGCCAATCCATGTCACTCAATCGAGGATACCTCATTCCATAATCAAGTATGCTGCTTGCTCGGTGGTGTGGAGCCGCTCATTGTCTGAAAGCTGATCTTCGTCTGCCCACAGGGTCACAGACGTCGAGGTCAGCGCGTTCGCTCCTGCGAGGACGGCGAAGGCTCCATCAATCCCATTCATAGTCGCCAAACTGAGCGCAGCCACACTGGCCGTCGATAAACCGCTGAAGTTATAGGTATAGCCAGTGCTGGAGTTATCAGGACCGCGTACGATGTTGGAGCCGACTCCGGCAACGAAGTTGATTCCGTCGAGTGAGCCGCTACCCGCTTCGATAACGATGTAGCCAATGGTCTCATCGACACGACTGGTGTTGGGATCCTCGCCGACATGCTTGCCGGTGTTCAAGTTCGCCGCATCCGCTGGGGAGCTTGGGCTGGTGCCGTGGCTCCAGAAGACCGACCATGCCGGGTCGTTGGCCGACATCACCTGCCCAACGACAACCGGATTGGTGTAGGTATTTTGGTAGGTCTGGCTTTCGGAAACCCAACTGCCTTTGCGTGCAGTGATGGTGGACATGTATTTCACCGCTTCCATCGTCACCCCGTGCTCCGCTTGAGTGTAAACACCTTCTTCGACGGCAACGACATGGACATCCACGGCGACCGTTCCGCTCTGCCCGTCAAGGCGCTCAATGATGATGTCAAAGTTGCTC
>PWZW01000013.1 GCA_003567255.1 Puniceicoccaceae bacterium
GGCGGCTGCCCCCGCCCCCACGCCAAAACGCCAGCCCGGCGGGCAATCCATGCATCCATGGAGCCCTCGGCCACGGAAAAAGCGGCTACCCAGTCCCCGGAATCCTCGAACAGCGCCCGCGCGTAAGTTTCTTTCTCGATCAAAATCGTGGAGGCCGCGAGCGCTACTGAAAAAGTCAGTCGGAGGTGGAGTTCACGGGCGGCGGCCTCCGTTAAACCGAAAGCGACCAGGCCGTGCTTCTCGACCAAACCGGCTTGCAGCATCGCGCTCAACTTGGAAAAGGCCCTTAAATGGCCGACCGAACCGGCTCCACGCAGGGGAATTGGCAGCGAAAAGCCGCGCCCGGTGAATTGTTTATTCAGCTGGGCGTAAGATAAAAAACGAAGCACCACCTGGGGACTGAAAGGAAAGTCTCTCAAAAAACGGCAGCGCCCTTGCGCAAACACCAGATTTGCAGACAAGCCACCCACCTCCAAACGGAGGCAAAAGCGCCGATCCTGCAAGACCTCGCGCGCCGGTCCGGCATACTTTAGCAAATCCGCAAAGCCCGCCAATACCGCGTGAAGATGCAGCCGCGCCAACAGCTCGGGCGTGGGATGCGGAGGCGACAGCAAGAGGCTCATGCTAACAAAGCGTCGAGAACTCGCTCGGGTCGCAAGCCCGGATTGATCGACGCGAGGATTTCCCGCTCCACCGTGAACCTCGGCACCGTCCCCCCTGAGCCCGGCGAAACGCCCAGCATCCGTTGCACCCGCCGGGCGCATTCCCGGGGTGAACGCGCCAGCTCAACCGGGTAGCCACAGTGCTTCAAAAAGCGCACGGTGATCCTCTCCTGCGGCATCACGCCGCCGAGCCCGTTAAAAAGGATCGGGCAAACCGAACGCACACACTCGCTTGTGGTTCCCGTGCCTGGACGAATGAAGGCAAGATCGACCGAGCGCAGGATGTCAGCCATATCCTCGCGGTAAGCGAGGGGTATGACGCGCAGTCCGGACCATTGATCCCGACACCTCAGGATTTCGCGGCGGGTCGCCTCATTGCGTCCACACAGGGCGACCACCACCAAGGCCACCCCCGTATCCGCCAAGGCGGCAAGGACGCGCTTATGTTGATTCGCTCCATTGGCGCCGGTTCCCAGAAGCAGCACCGGACGCCCCTGACAGTCTCCCCACAAACGCATCCGCAGATCCGCCACACTTTCCGCTGACCGTTCATAAAAGGACGGTTGCAAGAGAAAGCCCCCGACCGTGATCCGTTCGGTTGGCATCCCCAGCCGATGGGCGGCTCGACCACACGCATCCACTGCGGCGATGAACCCGTCGGCCTTGGGATTGACCCAGTGGCGGGAAAATCCGTACCCCCCCTCAAGCTCTCCACAATAAGTAAAGCAGCGTATTTTGCCGCCGCCCCAGGCCTTGGCCTCGGCGAAATAAGCGTGGTTCAGGTGGGCGTGCACGCTCACGACGACGTCCGGCCGAAAATCATTCAGGCGGGCGCGAAACCGGCGCGCGACCCCACCGCGCAATCGACCGCGATGCAAGCCGGCCCACTCGAGAAAATTAAAATAGATATGGTGGACCCGCGGACAGCACCGCTGTATCCAATTGTATAACTTCACCCCGAAGTGATCCACATCGGAGCTTTCTTCAAGGACCTGCCACTGCCGGACCTCCACTGCGTCCGGCCCATGAACCTTGGCGAACCATGCCGCGAGGGCGCGGGCGCGCATGTCGTGGCCTCCGCCGGTCGAGGAGCTCAGAATGAGAATGTGTTTACGCACTTGAAAAAGCTGCCAAATAAGAAATTTAGTTTACAATTAGGAACACTTTTAATCTTGCGTCTCAGAAGTCAGCAATTTTTCGTTTTGCCATGATAAATAGTAGGCTTGAGGAAGAATTACTTCGCTGCCCGCCCGGGACCAAAGCAGCGCTGCTCAGCTTTTTGGAGACGGGTAATGAAGCCGACTTGGAGACCTTTGCCCGGGGCATCCTGGCGAGGAACATCGACGACGAATACCTTCCCATACTGGAGGCGGGCGGTGAAGAGCTGAAGATGGTCGACGATCTTGGGATTGACTCCCTGGGCATGACCGAAATCGCCATGAACCTCGAAGATGCCCTCGACATCGAATTGATCGACGACGCGCTCAAGTCGTTGGAAACTTTAGGGGATGTCAAGCGCCACCTCCTGAAACGCTGTGCGGCAAAGGCACAGGGTGAAAACTGATCTGCCCGGATGGGATCACAGCGCGTAGTTGTCAGCGGCCTTGGGATCGTCTCCCCAATTGGTCACTCTCGGGATGTGATCCTGCAGCATTTGCAGGAGCAACAGCATGGATTCCATTTTCTTCCGGAATACGCCGACTTCAAAACTTCCAAAGTTTCCATCGGCGCAAAAATTCCGGATTTCGACACTGCCAGCCACTTCCCTGAAGACTGGAAGGCCCCCTACGCATACTCACTCCGCAAGGACGTCCTCCGGGGCTTCAATCCCCATTGCTTCTACGCCTATTTCGCGACGCTACAGGCGCTCGAGGAAGCGGGATTGAGCACGGATGCCCTCGGCGAGGAAACCGGGCTTTACACCGCCTCAGCCGGATCCTCTTCCTCCTTTTACAGGAACTTGGACACCATGTTCAGCAGTGGAGTCAGTCGGACGAGTCCGCTGGGAATCGTCCGCTCGGTCGCCGGGACCCTCAGCTTCAACCTCGCCTCTGTTTTTGAAATCCAGGGAGCCAGTTGCGGATTTGCCTCCGCCTGTGCCTCCTCTGCCCACGCCCTTGGTTTTGCGTTCGACGAAATAAGCAGCGGCAAGCAAGACCGGATCATCGTGATCGGAGCAGAAGACGGAAACTTGGAGAGCGTGCTGGCCTTTGCCTCGATGCACGCGCTTTCGACCTCAAGCGATCCCAACGCGGCCAGCCTCCCCTTTGACCAGAGGCGGCGCGGTTTTGTCGGCTCCGGCGGCGCGGCCACCCTTGTGCTCGAATCCCTCGAATCGGCCAATAAAAGGGGCGCGCAGCCCCTCGGTGAAATCCTCGGCTGGGGCCAGGCGAGCGACGGCTACAGTCCCGCGATTCCGCATCCGGAGGGCCGGGGGCTTGCCCGGGCGATGCAAAAGGCGCTCACCCACAGCGGCACACCCGCCGACGCATTTGCCTATATAAATGCCCACGCCACCGGTACCTCGGTGGGTGATCTGGCCGAAGCCGAGGCCATTCATACCGTGATGAAAAGTCACCAACCGCTGATTTCCTCAACCAAAGCGCTGACCGGCCACACCCTCTCAATGGCTGGCGCCCTTGAGCTCGGTCTCAGCCTGCTTGCCCTGAATGAGGGCTTTGTGCCGGGAACGGCCCACCTGACCGAACCCGACAAAGCCCTTCCGGATTTAAAGCTTCCCCGCGACAACGAGGCCGCCTCGGTCAGTCATTTCCTTTCCAACAGTTCCGGCTTTGGTGGGGCTAACGTTTGCCTCGCCGCCAAAACCAGGGCTTTCATCTGACGGGTTTGCCGGGGATGCGTTCACTATCCGAAAAATACCGCCGGGCCGTCGTCACTGGTGCCTCCTCCGGCATCGGTCATTCCCTCGCAAAGCAACTCCTCCGTGCCGGCCTGGAAGTCACCGGAATTTCCCGGTCAAAGCCAGCCATCGAGCACCCTGCCTTTCGCCACATCGCCCTCGATCTGAGCGACGCGACGCAGCGGGCGGACACCCTTGAGGAGCTTGCCCGAGTCCCGCCCGACCTTTGGATCAACAACGCCGGGTTCGGGCTGATGGGCTCCACCTTTGAAATTGATCCGGCAGACCGCGAAGCCCTCTGGCAGCTCCTCTACTTCATTCCCGTCGAAACCGTGCGCTGGTTTCGAGAGACCTGGCAGCAAAGCGACCAGCGCAGGGCAACCCCTCCCTGCCTCGTCCAGGTATCCTCGCTGGCGGTTGAATTACCCATTCCCTACATGGCAGACTATAACGCCGCCAAATCCGCCCTGAGCGCATTCACCCAAAGTCTCCTCCTCGAAACAAAGCTGAACCTGCGTCTGATCGACTTTCGGCCGGGGGATTTCAACACGCCCTTCATCGATCAACCAGGCCTCTCCCGCGGGGGAGCGCCCGAGCGTTTTGACGAAAGGCTGCGAACTCACCACCGCCGCGCGCCGCACCCCGACCTCGCGGCGACACAACTTTGCCGAATGCTCGGGCAGGATCGATCCGGCACTCTCCGGAGTGGTCACTTTTTTCAACGAACCATGGCTCCCCTGGGCCCGCGATTACTCAGCCAAGGTGCTCTCCGCAGTGTCATAAAAAAGTACTATGGCCTAAAATAATTTCCCTATGCCTCTCCGCATCGGATACCTCTTCACCACCTTCCCGAAATACTCCGAAACTTTTTTGATGCGGGAGGTCGATGCCATGGCCACCTTTGAGGACGTGCAATTAGCACTCTTCTCCTGTTTTGGTGGGAGCGGAAAAACTTATCGGCGATTCCCCCTCGCCCACCTCCGCTGGTGGCACTGGTGCCTACTCCCCCTGCGCGCCCTCGTCGAGGGCACGCGCCGACCCTCCCTCAGCTGGCGCGGGTGCGCACTCTATCTCAAAAATCCACCGACCTCCTGGACCAACGCGGGAGAGCAAATCCTCGGCATCGCCCTCGCACTGACTTACGCTGCCCGGCTGCGCCGTCAGCCTGTCGATACCTTTCATGCGGTTTGGGCGACGGCGCCCACCACGGCGGCACTCCTGCTGAGGCAGTTGACGGGAATCCCCTTTTCAATGGGGGCGCACGCCTACGACATTTACCGCAATGGCGGCGATTGCCTGCTTTCCCATAAATTAAATCGGGCAAAGTGGGTGCACACCACAAGTCACGGTGCGGCCCGGACCCTGGAGTCGCGCGGGGCCGAGGCATCAAAAATAAAGATGATTCGCCGGGGCCTGAACGAAATCCCCAAAAACCTCAAGCTCCGCCCAATACAATCACCCGTCCATTTTTTAAGCGTTGGCCGACTGATCGGCAAAAAAGGCTACTTTGAACAGCTGAAAATTTATCAGCACCTGCACGCTGCGGGCCTGCCTTTCCAGGTTCGCATTATCGGGGAGGGCCCGCTCTACAAGTCGATGCAGGAGGCAATCCGCGAGATGGGCCTGGTCGAGCACATTGAGCTACTCGGGCGACTGCCCTACACCGCGACCAAGCTCCACTACGCCTGGGCTGATTTTTTTGTGTTTACCGGAAAAGTTGCCGAAGACGGCGACCGCGACGGCCTGCCCAATGTGATCGGCGAGGCCATGGCGGAGGGCGTTGCGGTGCTGAGCACTGCCGTTGCGGCCACCCCGGAAGTCATCCTAAGCGGCCAAACCGGAGAGCTCCTCCCGATCGACCACGCCCCCGCGTGGCAGGCGGCGGTAGAAAGACTTATCCAAGACAAGACCTATAGCGATGAGCTCCGCCGACAGGCCCACGCTTGGGTTACCACAGAATTCGATGCGGCCAAGAACGCCCGACGCCTGCTCGAATTTCACAAAACCTTTTTCACTGCGTAGGTAAAAGCCTCGAAGATACGGTCTAAATCCTCATCCGTATGGCGGGCTGAAATGGAAGTGCGGATTAGATCTTTTTTCGGCGGGACTGCCGGGGCGATGGACATGGTCGTATAAACACCCTTTTTCATCAGTGCTTTCCGGAAATCATAGGCTTTTTGCTTATCACCGAGCACCACCGGAACCGCCGGGGTTACACTCCCCCAAATATCCAAGCCCAAGCTAAGCAAAAACTCCCGGTAACGACGCAGGTTGGTCCATAAACGCTCGTGATGAAATGGCTCGCGTTGGATCACCTCAAGGGCGGCCTCAGCGCAAGCTGCCTGGCAGGGCCCAATCGCCGCCGAAAACAAAGTCTGCTTCGAATGGGTCCTCAAGTACTCAATCAAGGCCCGGTCCCCGGCAACGAATCCGCCCACGCTGGCGAGGGCTTTGGATAGGCTTCCGCAAACGACGTCGACCTCTTCATTCGCCCCGCAGTGGTGCAGGGTCCCGCGGCCCTCTGGCCCGAGCACCCCCAGACCGTGGGCATCGTCCATTACGGTGAAAACGTTGTGGCCCTGAATGACCTCAAGAAACTCACGTACCGGTGCAATGTGACCCTCCATCGAATAAATCCCCTCAAAAACCAAAAGCTTTGGTGTCTCCGGTTTTTCGTAGCTGAGGGCCTTAGCCAGGGATTCCGGGCGATTGTGGCTGAATTTCTCGACGCGGGCATCTGTATTACGGATCCCCGACCAGAGCGATGAATGGACGTTGCGATCGACCAAAACCAAATCGCCCCGCCGAGCAAACGCCTGGACTGCCGACATACAGCTCAGGTACCCGGCAGCATGGACGTGCGCCGCTTCGCGACCGAGGAAGTCTGCCAACTTCCTTTCCAAACGAGTGTGGTAAGCGCGTCCACCATTGGCCACCCGGGCCCCGGTTGAGGAAGCGCCCCACTCGTCAAAGGCCGCCTTACCCGCCGCAATCACCTCGGGGTGATCCGTCAGCCCGAGGTAGTCGTTGCTGCTAAGGAGGACCATTTCCTGACCATCCAACCAAACCCGCGAACCCACCTGCTTTTCGAACACGTCATAGTACGGCTTATACCGAAGGCGGAGTTTCGTCAGATCATCCGTTCGGGAACGGGCCGAGACAGAGGACTCAGGCGTCTGGTTTAAAATACGTTCCTTTAAGCCCTTGATCATTTTCCAAATGTCTACCAAGCGCATAACTCAACTCAAGCTCTAATCCAGCGACAGCTCATTTGTGCACCGCACAAACCAAAAGCTTGACTTGATTACGGTGATTACAAAAGTTTTTGTAATCACCGTAATCCTTACCAAAATATTCCATGAGCAGAAAGCCGGAGACTGAGCCATTGCCCGAACTGCCCCCCGCCCACGTCAAGATTGTCGCCGAGTGGGTTCAACTGGCGGACAGTGTCGGTCTCCCGCGCTCCTACGCGCAAATCTACGGTTTTTTGTTTATTTCGCGTCGACCCATCACAGCTCAGGATTGCGTTGAGCAGCTCCGGATAAGCCGGAGTTCCGCGGGACAGGGTTTGAAAGCGCTCCGGGAGCTCGGAGCGATCAAGCCGCATTTTGAATTAGGGAGTCGGGCGGAGGCGTTCACTATCGAACCGGATTTGGGGATTCTGATCAAATCAGTCTTGGACGGTAAAGTGTTGCCCGCCTTTCAGACCTTTTTTGAGCGGATGGATGAACTGAGCAAAACCCTGAACGACAAAACGGACCAGTTTGAGGTGAAACGCATCCGCAAGCTGGGCCGTTGGCACAGCAAACTTCTGAGCGCGCGTCACTGGCTTTTCCCATGAGTGCACTTCCCAAAGGTCATACCTCCGTTTCGGTCAACCGGCAGACACCCTGGGAAATTCAAAAAGCCGTTGTTTTCGCGACCTTTCTACGGGAAATCAAGAATCGCTTTGGGCGCTACACCTTGGGTTATTTTTGGGCGCTACTGGAGCCGCTTGCCTACGTCGCCGTGCTCTCGTTCATTCGGGGCCGCTTTACCGACGCGCCCATCGCGGGGATTTCTCCGCTGCTATTTTTCGCGGCGGGCGTGCTCCCCTTCATCCTCTTCCGCAATCTGATCAACACCTCGGTGTCGAGCATTGAGGCAAATCTCGGTTTGTTCACTTACCAACGGGTCAAACCAGCGGATATCTTTGTCGCCCGTTTCATTCTGGAATGCCTGATTATCCTGAGCGTAGTCCTCCTCATTTTCCCGGCTCTTCACTACTCCGGAGTGGAAGTTCAGCTGAACAACTTCCTGCTGCTCGTGCTCGTCGTTTTGCTCACGCTCATGTTTTTTGCCGGACTCGGTCTGCTCTTCACTGTGCTGGGTCCGTTTTGGATAGAGTCGAAGAAGGTGGTCCCGCTTTTTCTCCGCCCCTTCTTTTTTATATCCGGCGTCTTTTTCCCCATTTCCAGCATACCACAGGATGCGCGGATCTACTTTTTGTGGAACCCGCTGCTACACGCCACCGAACTGATTCGGGCAAGCGCTTTTGCAAACTACACCTCCCACGATGCCAGCCTTGTCTTTTTAGCTGGCTGTGGACTGATTTCCCTCGCGCTCGGCTTGGCGGTTTACCGCATCTGTCGAATCAAAATCGTCACTTCCGGAACCATTCGCTGAGCTGATGATCAAGATCGAAAACCTGACCAAGTCTTACCCTGTGAAAGGGGGACGGCACTTTGTTTTCCGGGATTTGAACCTGAGCTTCCCCCCCGACGTAAACATCGGGATCATCGGGCCCAATGGTGGAGGCAAGTCCACCTTGCTTGGCCTTCTCGGCGGGATCGACTACCCCGACCGGGGTCGGATCGTTTCAGAGAACAGCTTCTCCTGGCCCCTCGGCCTGAAGGGAGGCTTTATCAACCACATGAGCGGGCGCGATAACTGCCGGGTAATCTGCAACCTCTACGGCCTCGGCACCCGTAAAATCAAGCGCATCCTCGAAGAAATCAAAACGCTCTCCGGAATCGGACGCTACTTTGAGGAGCCGGTGAAAAGCTACTCTTCCGGAATGAGTGGCCGCCTCGGCTTTGCCCTGAGCATGTCCTTCGATTTCGACTACTTTTTGATTGATGAAATCACTTCCGTGGGCGACGCCCAATTCAAGAAACTCGCCAAAGATGCCCTCGCGGAAAAAGCCAACCGCTCTCGGATCATCATGGTTTCCCACAGCATGACCGACATCAAGCGATTCTGTGACGTTGCGGTGCTGGTGAAAGACCAGACCATTACCCTCTTTGAAAACATGGACGAAGCCATCCGTGCCTACCTCCCCAAGACCCGGGAGACCGTCGAGGACCTAGAGGCACTCATCCCCGAAGCGACCGAAGCAACCGTCAAGCTTGGGCCCACGACACTGCCTGAATCCGTGGATAAGCATTTGCCCGAGCTCCTTGCTTTGCTCCAACAGATCGAAAAAAGTCTGAGCAATATAAGCCCCCGTAAACTTCACGATCCCGCTGGCTTCCATCGCAGCCTGGGTGACGTCTACCGAGCCCTGGAAAATCCGGTAGCGGCGCGAAAACACTACAAAATTTCGGGCGCGGAGGATCCCTATCATCCGGAAACCTTTTTAAAGCTGGGACAGACGGCATTGGAAATGGGCGACTGGCACACGGCAGAGCAGGCCCTCACCGAAGCCGAACAACTCGATCAAAACCATCCCGGAACACTCCGCTTTAAAGCGCACCTAAAACAACAGCAGGGAGACTTGCCAACCGCTCTGAGTGCGGCGGAGCGCGCCCTCAGGGTAGATCCCAAAGACGATCAATCATGGACGCGGCGCGCCGCGATTCTCCTCCTGCTCGAACGCCCTGAAGAAGCCCTCGCCTCACAGTTAAAAGCCCATGAGTTAAACCCCGATGCCCCCGAACAACTTCGTCAACTCGCCCGAATACTCTCGGTAAGAGGCCAGATCGCCCTCGCTCAAGAGACCATGGAGCGGGCCCGAAAACACTCTCGGGACCGGTCACCGATAAGCCTCTCCGAGCCACTCACGACTTTGCATCAACTGCTCAGACAACTCTGACGGTGGCTGCCTCCCGCCTATCCACCTTGATTCACATTTAAATATTCAACCGATGCACACACCCGCCGCCGCTCCTCCCCCACTTTTCATTAAGTGGCTTTACGTGATCTCCGTAGGCTCTGCCACCCTCGCGGTGTTGATCTATCTGCTCTTATTCGCGGCCCCCACCTACCGGACCGAGGCGACCTTGATTGTACGGGAAAACCGGGATCAGGGTGGTCCCAGCCTCACCGGTCTCTCCGCGGAAATGCTCGGGGGCGCGGTCCGCGGTTCTCTCGAAGACGCCTATATTTTGGCTGGTTACCTGAAGAGTCCGGGACTCATTGAAAGCGCGGATGAAGCGCTGGAATTGCGGGCACACTACAGCGCTCCAACGCGCGACCTCATCCGGAGGCTACCGATGAAGGCTCCAGCGGAGGACTTTCACGAGTTTTTCCGCAAGCGGGTCAAGGTCACCGTCGTCCCGGAATCGAGCATGCTCACCGTTCAGGTCAATGCCTTCGACCCGAACTTCACGACCGGATTGGCCAACTACCTCATCGCCCAGAGTGAGACCGCGATCAATGACCTCAACGCACGGATGGCCGCCTCCCAAACCAATTTGGCCGACCAGGAGCTGGAAAATGCCCGCGTCCGCTTGGCAGCCGTCCGTCAGGAGCTCTTTGAATTTAGAACCGCTAACGAACTGATTGATCCGGAAAGCGAAATCGGCTTCCGCCTCGGCAATCTTTCCCAGCTCGACGCACGCCTACTGACGAAACAGTCGGAACTTCGGGCCAAACAGCAATTCCTCCGCGAAGACGCGTTGGAACTCCGCAGCCTTCGTCAGGAAGTGTCCGCCCTGGAGGAACAGCGAACCGCAGAAACCCGGCGACTCGTCGCCAGTGGCGACCACAGCCTGGCGGATGCGATGAAAACCTTCGAGGCCTTGAAGCTGGAGAGTGAATTTGCGACGCACGCCTACACGGCGGCGTTCGCGGCTGCGGAGAACGCGAAAATGGAATCGATCCGTCAGGAGAAATTCATCCTGACCGTCGCGTCCCCTCACCTTCCTGAGAAACCGGCCTTTCCCAGGCCATTCCTCGGCACCCTTATCGCCTTCATCGTATTTTCCCTGATCTACAGTATTGGTAAACTTACGGTTGCGACGATTCGTGACCACACCCTTTAAACACCACAAGCAAGCCACGTCATGAAACATTGGATCCTCCTTTCCTTCGCCACCCTCGTGCTCAGTTCGCCCCTTTCCGCAAGGGTGATTATCGGTCCGAACAGTGCCGCCACGACCCATCAAAACGAAGCCCGCGGATCGGCCGAAGCCAACGGTCACCAAGCCAACGGAGAGGAACGCCACGGCACCGGCACCCAGCACCTCTCTCCGCACCCAGGCTTTCGGGCGACTCCCGATGGGCTCCCGATTTTCGGTTCTCAACTTTTCCAAGGAGACTTTGGGGACCTTTCCTTCAGCGGTTTCAACCCGGCCTATCAAATTGGGGTCGGCGATGAGGTTCAGGTCCTCATCTGGGGCTCCCTGGAGGCAGAACTCGACCTCACGGTCGACGCTCGGGGGAATTTGTTCATCCCAAGGATTGGTCCGGTCAATGTTCTCGGCGTGCGCAATGAGGATTTAAACCACGTCCTCTCCAGCCGGATTCGGAATGTATACACCGATAATGTGGAAAGTTACGCAAACCTCCGCTCCACTCAATCGGCCAAGGTATTTGTCAGCGGATTTGTCAACAAGCCGGGTTTATACGAGGGCTTTGCCTCCGATTCCGCCCTCTTCTTTTTGGATCGCGCCGGCGGTATCGACCTGATGCGAGGCAGCTATCTGAAGATCCGGGTACTGCGGGAAAATGAAACCCTGGCGACGATAAATCTGTACGACTTTTTACAGCACGGCACCTTACCGCCGACACACTTCCGCGACGGCGACGTCATTCTGGTGGAAAATCGAGGCCCCACCATCACCATTACCGGACAGGTACAAAACCCCGGTCGCTTCGAATTTCCGGACAAGGGCGAAACCACCCTGGAAAGTCTCTTGGCGCTCGCCGCCCCGGATCCGGAAGCGACCAACGTCAGCATCAGGCGGGCCCGCGCAGGGCAATCCGAGGCAATCTTAAGGTCCCTTCCGGACAGCAGATCCTTCACCTTACAAGCTGGCGATCGGATTACCGTGGGTGGTCGGAGTATCCAACAAAACATACTGGTGACGTATACCGGCGAGCACTTGGGAGAGGCCCAGCTCGTCTTCCCGCGGGGAGCGACCCTGGCGGATGCGTTTGCGGCGATTGAGATGTCGCCACTTTCCAACATGCAGGCCCTTCAATTATTCCGTGAATCCGTGGCGACCCGTCAGGCCGACCTCCTGAACCAATCCCTCGACAACCTTGAGCGGAGCGTCTTAACGGCGTCCTCCAACTCCCTCGAGGAGGCCCAACTTCGGCAACTGGAAGCCGAAACGATTCTTTCCTTCATTGACCGGGCGCGCGGCATCCGTCCAACCGGACAAATTTTGATTGAAGACATCGAGGAAGTAGGCCACCTCCACCTCGAAGACGGGGACATCATTTTTGTTCCTGCGCTCAGTTCGCTCGTCACCATCCACGGAGAGGTCAAGTATCCCAACACGCAAACCCATCGTGCGAACGAATCCATCATGGCGTACATAAACCGGGCCGGTGGACTGACTGACAATGCCAACGACGAGGAGTTGATCTTAATCCGGGCCAACGGCCTGATCGAGACCGTCAAGTTTGGTCGGAGAATGCGTGCTGAACTGGAACCAGGAGACGAAATCATCGTCCTACCACAACCAGACACCAAGCGCCTGCTTTTTGTTAAGGAAATCACGACCATCCTTTATCAAATTGCCCTTTCCGCGAGGGTGGCCATTGGCTTGTAGCCGACGGGGCCGCTAGGATTTTACCGTGCCATCCTTAACACAATCCTTCCTCAAATCCTTCACTGCGGGAACCGTGCCCTCCGCGGATTGGGGTCCGCATCCCAAGCCAGACATCTGCGAAGCCGATATTCCGAAAACTATTTTTCTCGACGGCCGCGGCCTCGCCGAGGCACGGGCGCTCTATCAATTAAATGAGGACATCGGTTTGGTGCCGGGGTATGCGGAAATTGAGCTGGCTGCCCAGAGGCACCTCAGCGCCCCCCAGCCTGATTGTTCAAATAGCAAAAAAATACAGGCAGACGCCGATAGCCGTCCGGAACAGGCTTTGGATAGGCTCAGCGAGATAATTTTTGAGCTCAGCATCGCCGGTTGGCTTACCCGGAAGACCGACTACCAAGCGCACGCGGTCGACCTTCTCAGCCAGCTTTGTCGAAGCTTTGAGGACAAGCCCCCGGTGGGAAGGCTACCCGATTTAAACGATAAGCATGCCTGCGGGTCCCCCGGAAAACGCACCGCCGAAATGTCCGCCTATCCCCACCTTTGGGAGGCGGTCAGCTTGCTTGAGCAGGCTGAACTTGTCCCGGCCCCGGTGCTCAAGATAATCAACGATTGGTCAAAGGATTTGCTTACGCAGTTAAGCCTTCCCCAATCGCCATGGAAGTCAGCAAGTCGCGATAAGGCAGCTCAATCGCACTTTCCAAACCTCGGGATAGCCGGCGCATTTTTTGTTTTCCGCAACGATCCGGAACGCGGATTGAACGCCGCTGAGCCATTCATATCGCTCCTGCAGACTGAGTCCGGGGCTGACCACCCATCAGACACTCCCTATGCCCATTTGGTCGGTTCTATCCTAACAATGTACCGACTGAAGGCGGCGGGCGACCCTCTCGGGATAAGGCCCTGGACCGTTGCCGATTCCGAGGGAAAGTTTTTTCAATCCGCGCGGGCATGGATGCAGCAGTTGGCTCAAAAAGACCCGCAGACCGTTTTTGCATGCACCAAGCAAACGGCCGAACCTCTCTCTGAACGGCAGCTGGTTCAGATTGGTTTACTCCATCACCTCAACCTTCGGCAAAGGCACCACCTTCGACAAATCTTGGACCGCCTGCATCTTAGCCGCAAGCTTGAGACCCTGAGGCAGACTCAGGAGCGTCAGCGGCACACTGCCGCCGCGCAGTCCACAGCATTACGACAATTGAGGGGCAATCCGGCTTGGCGGTTCACCTCGATATTTCGCCGCTTACACCGGAAGTTTATTCTCCGCCCCCCTTCCGCCCTAGCTGGCGCTCAATCCCTCAAAGGCACTCGAAAGACTCCTGTAAAGCAAACAGAAGTCCCTAAGGACCC
>PWZW01000204.1 GCA_003567255.1 Puniceicoccaceae bacterium
GGACAAACACGTTACAACTGAACATGATCCAGTAAGCCCAGGCGTACTGACCGAACGCGCGGTTAATGAAGGCAAACTCCTCAAACGGATTGGCCCCGTACCAAGCGATGAAGAACTCCATGATGTAGGCGTAGCCGACAATACTTCCCGTACCAAGGCAGATCTTACACATGTTGTCGATGTGCCGCTGGGTGATAAGATCATGAAACCCGTACAATGCACGCAGGGGCAGCATCAAAGTCAGCACCATACCAAAACCCGAGAAAATAGCGCCCGCGACGAAGTAAGGAGGGAAAATGGTGGTGTGCCAACCGGGAAGGACCGCGACCGCGAAGTCGAACGAAACGATGGTGTGCACCGAAAGCACGAGCGGTGTGGAGAGGCCTGCGAGGAGCAGGTAGGCCATTTCGTAGTTACGCCAGTGGTTACCCGCATTGCGCCAACCCATCGCAAAAACGCCGTAACCGTATTTGCGGGCGTTCAGTATGGCCACTTGAACCTTCTGCTGCAGGGGGGAAAGGGTTTGGTCAACCCCCCGCTTGAGTGCGGTCGCGGCGCGGTCGCGCAGAGTTCCTAAATCCGGAATCATGCCCATGTACCAGAAAAGCGCGGAAACAGTGCCGTAAGTGGAGACGGCGAAAACGTCCCACTCCAGCGGACTGCGGAAATTCGGCCAAATCGCATTTGAGTTTGGCAGAGGGAAGAGCCACCAGGCAAACCAGACCCGACCAACGTGAAAGAGCGGGAAGATACCAGCACAGACCACCGCGAAGATGGTCATCGCCTCGGCCGCGCGATTGATCGACGTGCGCCAACCCTGTTTTAAGAGACAAAGGATCGCAGAAATGAGGGTACCGGCGTGGCCGATACCAATCCAGAAAACGAAGTTAACAATCGCCCAACCCCAATTGACCGGGTTGGCGAGCCCCCAAACCCCGACTCCGGTAGAGACCAGCCAAAGCAGGCCAATGCCGGTAAACGATGCGGTAAAGAGCGCCATCGCGAAGGAAACCCACCACCAAGTGGGCACCGGTGCCTCGACAATGCCGCAGATTTTTTCAGTAACCCAGCGAAAATCGCGCTTGTTACCAACCAGAGGCGTTTCGACGTGTTCGGCCGGTTTGACCTGGTCGAGAAGCTCAGCCTGGGCTGCGTCTGCGGGAAGATTTTGTGAAATGGTAGCCATGAGTCAGAGTATCCTTTTTGCGCAATCCTCCTTAGCGGTTCAGCGGTTTGGGTTGGCGAGCCTTGTAGGCCTGCCTAGTGAACGGTGCCTTCGGCGCGTTTGGAATCGCCATATTCGGATTCCGCACCCGAGCGAGGAAGGTGGTCCGCGGACGCACGTTCAGGTAACCAAGGAGGCTATAGTCGCGATCACTTTCGCGCA
This sequence comes from Puniceicoccaceae bacterium, assembly GCA_003567255.1. Lineage (GTDB taxonomy): Bacteria > Verrucomicrobiota > Verrucomicrobiia > Opitutales > Coraliomargaritaceae > T3Sed10-183. Next base: position 1,388 of record PWZW01000204.1, read on the forward strand.
GGCCGGAAACTTGGCTTTTCGCATCAGAGAGATCCCCAAAGACAATCGCTTCGGTCGGGCAAACTTGCTGGCAGGCAGTCTTGATACGGCCGTCCGGCACGCGCACGTTGCCGCTATTACCCGCAATACGCTTCTGATCGTGCTTGGCGGTTTCGATCCGCTGGGTGCAGTAAGTGCACTTTTCCATCACCCCGCGCATACGAACGGTGACGTTCGGGTTCTTCTGCATCTTGCCGAGTTCCGGCTCGTCCACGCGCCCCAGGGGCCCCTGGTAAAGCTCGTTGATGTCGCGTTTGTTCCAATCGAAGAAATTAAAACGGCGAACTTTGTAAGGGCAATTGTTTGCACAGTAGCGGGTACCAACGCAGCGGTTGTAGGCCATCGTGTTGAGGCCTTGCTCGTCGTGGACCGTAGCGTTGACCGGGCAAACGGTTTCGCAGGGAGCGTTTTCGCAGTGCTGACAGGCAACACCCATAAAGGATACCTGCACGTCTTCCGGAATGTCATTGGTGTCGTCCTGCGCACCGGAGAAATAGCGGTCTAGCCGGATCCAGTGCATCTCACGACCGCGCAAAACTTGGTCGCGCCCGACGATCGGAATGTTGTTTTCGCTCTGGCAAGCGACCACACAAGCGTTGCAGCCCGTACAGCTATTCAGATCGATGACCATACCCCACTGTTGAGGCTCAGGGAACTTGTCGCGGACACCATCCCGGTTCCATATCGCGACATTCGGCATGGGATCGGTGAATTTTGGAATTTCGTGAGCTGAGCCACCGCGCGGCTGATTCGTTACCTTGTACTGAACGGACTTGTCTTTGTCTTTCCCGTAAATAGGCGGGGAATGCGATTCCATCCCCATTTTGTTGGCGAAGTCTGGCTCCTCTTTCCACTCTTCGAGATTACCCTCGCGGATGATGGCGCGGCCCTCCATCGACCAGTGCTCCTGAGCGTTGGCGATGATGACGCGTTCGGAGGTCAGCTTGAGCTGTCCCTCCAGGGCGAGGTTGGCATCACTCCGGACGCGGTAGGCGTTGAATCCGTTGCCAGTACCCACACGACCGGACACCTCGCGGCCGAAACCAAGCGGGAGGACAATACTGTGGTTGGCCAAGCCTGGAACCACGTGGACGGGTGCCTTAATTGTCCGGCCATTTACCGTCAGTTCCGCCAAGGGGGTACGCTGCTTCCCTTGTTCAAAAGTTGCACTCTGCTGGGTGATTCGGTTCAGGGGCCCCTCCTCCATCAACAGTGTCTTGTCGGGGATGATACGGACACCGCTTTCCGCTTCCAATTCCCGAGCCAAGCGCGGGCTGATCAAAATAGCGTTTTCCCAAGTTAGTTTGGTTAGCGGTTCGGGGCACTCCTGCATCCAGCCGTTATTTGCGTAGCGGCCATCCCAGGTATGCTGACTAGCGGCAAAAATAACTTCCAACGATTCCGCGGAAAGGTCGGGTGCCATTAACTCGCCGGAGTCCACCGCACTGGCAAGTGCTGCGTAGTTCAAACTGCCAGAGACCATGGCAAACTGGGAATCTGCCAAAATTCCGTTAGATAGGAAGCGCTTGAAGGAAGCATCACTCCCATCAGTCAACTGATCAATCGTCGCGCGTGTGATCTCGTAGTCATCGGTATTACTCAGGCCAGCTAACCGGCCCAAGACTTCAAGCTCATTAAAGGTCCGGAAGATCGGATCAATCATCGGCTGGACCGGCAGGACGGTACCATCGAAGGTGCGGCTATCGCCCCAGGATTCGAGATAGTGCGAACGGGCAATGTGCA
>PWZW01000018.1 GCA_003567255.1 Puniceicoccaceae bacterium
AAACCAAATTGATTTTGGCGTTCCACGCGCGCAGTTCCGCGGCCCAGGCTTCGAGGAGCGGCCAGGCGCTTTCAGGGACGTCGGGAAATTGGGCGCGGAGTTGTTCCATAGGCTTTGTCTAGCGGAGAATTTCGTGGAATCCAGCCTGGATTTACCGACCTGTGGTCTCTTTCAGGATAGCGTGCTTTTGTTTGATCTATACTTGGGCGATCTCGCGGGTTGCACTTTTCCGATTTTAAGTGCATCCGAAGAGGCATGAAAAAAGAGACGGTTTTAAATTATTTTGAATCCGAAGAGGTGGTCGAACACTACGCGGAGGCTGCCGCGCGCCTTGGACTCTGGCGTTCGGAAGAGAAATTATTTCGCCGTTTATTCAAGCCTGACGATACCTTGCTGGAGCTGGGTTGCGGCTGCGGGCGGATTGCTTTTGGTTTGGCCGAGTTGGGTTATCGAAACCTGCTCGCTTTGGATTATTCGCAACCGATGATTAAGCGGGCCAGGCATTTAGCGCGGCTGCTGGAGTATGCCGTTCATTTTAAAGTGGGCGATGCGACTGCCCTCGAATTTGAGGATGCCTGTTTCGATGGTGCGATTTTCGGGTTTAATGGACTCATGCAAATTCCCGGCCAAGCAAACCGGGCAGCCGCCTTGGCTGAAATTTTTCGGGTTTTGCGTCCGGGTGCCTGGTTCGTTTTTACTGCGCACGACCGGGAGAATCGGATGCATCAGGATTTTTGGGAAAAAGAAGCCGAGCGTTGGCGTACGAAAAAGCAGCGGGCAGAGTTGGATGATTACGGCGACCGCTTTGAGCCAACGCCGCTCGGCGACCTCTATATCCACGTACCCACGAGAGCGGAAATGAACGCCCAGTTGGAAGCCGTCGGTTTTCGTGTGGAAGTCGATATCCTCCGCTCTGAGCTCGCGATGGAAAGTGCCGAGGTCCGCGAGTTTTCTGATGACACTCGTTTTTGGGTTGTGCAGAAGCCGTAATGCATACGCGGGAAGGGGGTCCCAGAGGGCGATGCCCTAGGCTACGATGGTTGACGCCGTTGGCGTCAGGATTGTCCTGGGCTACGATGGTTGACGCCGTTGGCGTCGGGGTTCGTCCTAGGCTACGATGAGTGACGCGGTTGGCGCCAATAACTCGTTCCCAAGGCCAAGGGCCTTATTCAACGTAGCCTCGGGCAACGCCCGAGGTCCCGATTTTACACTAAGCGGCAGGCTGAAGGCCTGCCTCAACGCTAACCGTGGGCGCGGTTGAAGGCGCTGACCAGGGCGCGGAGGCCGGCGACCTCGATGCTGGCGTCTATGCCGCAACCGAAGAAGCAGGTGCCATCATCGCGCTCAATCTGGATATAAGCGGCAGCTTTCGTGCGGGAGCCACTGCCGATGGAATGCTGGCGGTAGTCGAGTAACTTGAAGTCTTTCCATCCTTGACTCTGCAGTGCGCCGACAAACGCGCTGATGGGTCCGTTGCCTTCGCCGCGAATGAGCTGATCCTTGCCCTCGTAGCGAGCTTGGGCGCTGATCGTTACGGCTTGCTCGGCATCATCGGTTTCGTGGTCTTCCCGCTTAAATGACTTGATCGAGAGGGGTTCCCCCAAGTCAACGTAAGTGGCTTTGAAGAGGTTGAAGATTTCTTCGCCGCTGAGTTCGCGCCCTTGGGCGTCGGCTGCCTCGTTTATGAGCATGCCCACTTCGGGGTGCATCGCCTTGGGTAGGTCGAGGCCGAAGTCGCGCTGTAGGATGTAGGCGACGCCCCCTTTACCGCTTTGGCTGTTTATACGGATGATGGCCTCGTAACTACAACCGATATCCTCCGGGTCGATGAGGAGGTAGGGCACTTCCCATAGAGGGGCGGCTTCTCCATCTCCCTGAGCCTTTTGCTTTCTCCGCAGGTCCATGCCTTTTTTGATGGCGTCTTGGTGGGAGCCTGAAAAGGCGGTGAAAACCAGGTCACCTGCGTAAGGTTGGCGGTCCGGCACAGGCATCCGGGTGGTCCGTTCGTAAATCGAACGAATCCGCGGGATATCGCTTAAGTCGAGTCCGGGGTCCACTCCCTGGGCGTAGAGGTTCAGTGCGACGGTGATAATATCCAGGTTGCCCGTGCGCTCGCCATTGCCAAAGAGGGTCCCTTCCACCCGGTCGGCGCCCGCCATGAGCCCAAGTTCGGTCGCAGCGATGCCTGTCCCGCGGTCATTGTGGGTGTGCAGTGAAATGATCGCGGCGTCGCGGCGCGACAAGTTTCGGCAAAACCACTCAATCTGGTCAGCGTGCACGTTAGGTGGGGCGCATTCCACCGTGGCCGGAAGGTTTAGGATGATCGGGTGCGCTGCGCTGGGTTGCCAAACATCCATGACCCCTTCACAGACTTCCAGGGCATAGTCCGGTTCCGTTGCGGAAAAACTCTCGGGGGAGTATTGAAAGCGGAGTGCGGTCCCTTTCAGTTCGGGGGCAAGCTCTTTGACCAGGGCGGTGCCATCGGTGGCGATTTTTTTGACGGCGGCCTTATCCAGGTTGAACGTCACTTTCCGTTGCACGGGGGAGGTTGAATTGTAGAGGTGAACAATCGCCTTGGGGGCGCCCTGGAGGCTTTCAAAGGTGCGACGAATTAAGTGCTCACGCGCCTGCACCAGCACTTGAACGGATACATCCTCAGGGATTCGGTTCTCCTCGATAAGCCGACGCAAAAACCGGTATTCGGTGTCGCTGGCGGAGGGAAAGCCTACCTCGATTTCCTTGAAACCGATGCCGACAAGGAGTTCGAACATTTCCAGCTTTTGCTCCACCGACATCGGAATGGCGAGGGCTTGGTTGCCATCGCGCAAGTCCACACTCGCCCAAATAGGGGCGCGGTCGAGTACTTTATCCGGCCAAGTCCGATCCCGGAGTGGGACGGTTTTATACGGTTCATACTTGGAAATGATTCCCCTTTGCATCCCTCATATTGCCTTGTTTCTCCCGCCTGCTGTCAAGACGCGAAACATCGTTTACCAAGACTGGGCGCGGGGGAGTCGCGGATGGGTTTCGGGCGGTCTAACCGCACGGTGAGTGCTTCGAGCGCGTTTCCCGGTAAAGTACGCTTCACACAGTGTTTTTCGGGTCCGCTTGACGGGTGGCGACGAGGAGATAGGCGTCGCG
>PWZW01000125.1 GCA_003567255.1 Puniceicoccaceae bacterium
TAGTAGCTGATCGCCTCGCGGGTAGCTCCTTGGTCGTACTCATAGCCTTGAACCAGATCGGAAAAGGTTTCTGCGAGCGCAAAATAAGCATCGGGTGCCAGGAAGCTTTGAGGGTAAAAATTGATCAAGCGATCCAGCGCATCAATCGATACGTCGCTTTTCCCCTGAACTTCTCCGATAAGGGCGATGTTCATGAGTGAGAGCGGTGCATACTCGCTGTACGGCGCATTGTTTACAATCTGCTCAAAACATGAAATGGCTTTGTTGTACTGGCGAAAACCCGGGAAAATGAAGAGAAAGCGGCTGCGTGCGCCTTCCTGCAGCGCAGTGGCGCAATCAAACTGCTTACGGATAACGGTGTTGAAGGCTTCGAACCCGGGATAGTCTGTGATGAGTGTTTGGAAGCTGTCGAAGGCGCGGTCCCAGCGACCGTCAGCCATGAAGGTGGTTCCCTGCAAAAAGAGCGCTTCAGGGGCGCTCTGGCTGAAGGGGTGTTGCCTGACGAGGCGGCGAGCGATCCGGCGGGCCGAGCGCGTGCGACCCCGCTCAGCGAGCTCCTCCGCACGGTTGAGCATTTCCTCGGCAGCTTGTTCCGGCGTCAGTTCAGCGCTTTCCGGCCCGACTTGCGGCCCTCTCGAAAACCATCGAAAGGGATTGAGGCCCATCCCCTGCTCATCCCAATCCTCTTCTGCAACGACACCCTGTGCCTGAGTGGTGACCCCAAAGGAAAGGAAGGCGCTGGCAATAATGAGGAAGAGGGCAGCAGGTCGTATAAACATTAACTCCATTTGATCAGTGATGCTCCCCACGTCAAGCCTGCCCCGAAGCCAACCAGTAGAAGCAAGTCACCTTTGTTCACACGCCGGCTCCGGACGGCCTCGTCGAGGGCAATGGGAATGGAGGCTGCCGAGGTGTTCCCGTAGGTGGACAGGTTATTGTAAAATTTATCCATCGGCACTTTTAGCCGCGAGGCGATGCTTTCGATGATCCGCATATTTGCCTGGTGGGGGATGATGCAGTCCAGCTGATCGGGGGAGAATCCGCGCTGTTTGAGGATGTCCCGGCTGGCTTGTTCCATGACGCGTACGGCAACTTTAAAGATTTCCTTGCCATTCATCTTTAAAAAATGGGCTCGCGCATGAATTGATGTGGCAGTTGCTGGTTGCCGGGAGCCACCCCCGGGCTGGCAGAGGAGGGCCGGATTGCTACCGTCTGAGCCGCTCAGGGTACCGAGGATCCCTTCGTCGCTGCCCTCACCGCAGCTCAGCACGACGGCACCCGCCCCATCCCCAAAGAGCACACAGGTACTCCGGTCTGAAAAATCGAGGATGGAAGACATCTTTTCAGTCCCGATGATCAGTGCTTTTTTGAAGTCTCCGGTACGGAGCATGTTCGCGCCGATGCGCAGTGCGTAAAGAAATCCTGAGCAGGCGGCCTCAATGTCGAATGCAGTGATTGGTTTTAAGCCAAGGGCATGCTGCACGAGACAAGCCGTGGAAGGAAAAGGCATATCCGGGGTGATGGTGGCGACGATTACCAGATCAATCTCCTCCGGGTGGACGCCCGCAGCCTCCATCGCGCGGCGTCCGGCAATGGACGCCATCGTGCTGCTGGTCTCGTCTGCGGCGGCAAAGCGCCTTTCGCGAATGCCGGTCCGGGTGAAGATCCATTCATCCGAGGTGTCCACTGTCTTGGCCATGTCGTTGTTGTGGACGACGTTTTCGGGGGTGTAGGCTCCGGTGCCCCGGATAATGACTGATGGCAAATTCGGCAACGACATGAGGTTTCAGCGGCGGCTTTGGTGGAAAGGGGACTCAGGTGGACGCAGTCACCTTGGCTATATTGCGGAGACGCTCGTTGGCAATCTCTAGATCTCCACTGATTGATTCGATCATATCGTGCGAGATGATTTCCATAGCGACGCGGAGCGCGCCCGCAATTGCACTACGATTTGAGGAGCCGTGGGCTTTGAGCACGTTGCCCCGTAGGCCGAGCAGAGGTGCGCCAGAGTACTGATCTGGATTCAGTTTCTTCTTCATGTCCCGGTAAGCTGATTTGGACAGCGCGGCTCCCAACTTTCTTTTCGGGTTGCGCACCAACTCTTCCCGCAGGGTATCTCCAATAAATCCAAACAGTGCTTCGCTGACTTTGAGCACAACATTGCCCACAAAACCATCACACACCACTACATCAACCACGTCTGAAAAGACCTGAAAGCCTTCGACTGGACCTCGATAATCGATCAAGCCCTTCATTTGCTTGAGGTGCTCATGGGTAGAAAGTGTCCGCGAGTTTCCTTTACCTTCCTCCGTGCCAATCGAAAGCAAACCAACGCGAGGTTGGGGCATTCCAAGCACAGCTTTCGCGTAGTTACAGCCAAGGATTGCATTGTGGACAAGGTGTTCGGGTGTCGATTCCGGGTTTGCCCCCACGTCCAGAAGCACAAAAGGACGGTTCCTACCGGGGATGATGGAAGCCAGTGCCGGGCGGTCGACGCCTGCCAGTGGACGCAGGCGCAGAGTGCCACAGGCCATAAGGGCGCCCGTATTCCCGCAACTCACCACGGCATCGGCCTGACCCTCCTTAACGAGGGCAACGGCCTTGACCATGGACGCATCTTTCTTTCGCTTGAGGCTCTGAATCGGCTTTTCATCCATCCCAATCACTTCCGTGCTGTGAAGGATGGAGATGCGCTCGTGCCCGTCTATTTGGTACTCATGAAGGGCCGCCTTGAGCTTTGGCTCGTCGCCGACCAAAATAAAGTCGCCTTTCAAACTATGGAGTTCCAGGCCCAGAGCTAAGCCAGCAACCACTTCGGTGGGTCCAAGATCGCCACCCATTGCATCGATGGCGATCGTGCAACTGAGTGGATTGGACGCCATGTGTTTGCTGCCTCGGGGAGGCTAATCTTAACTAAGTCGAAGCCTTACGCTTCGACGTCAAGCACCTGACGGCCGCGATACATCCCGTTTGCAGGATTGATGCGGTGAGGACGGAAGCGAGTGCCGTCAGTCGGATCCAGAGCGACTTGTGGAAGGCTGAAACGGTTCGCACCGCGGCGTTTGCGGCTGCGCTGCTTGGAAGTTTTACGTTTTGGCTGACCCATAACTAA
>PWZW01000207.1 GCA_003567255.1 Puniceicoccaceae bacterium
ACCCCATACCTTTCCGAGGCGCGCAGAATTTTTTCAGCAAAAAGCTGAAAAAGACTTTTATGCTTAACCGGACTTGTCGGGAACGTTCCCTTGGGGCCATCAAAGCCAAGGCGCGTCCCTTGCCCCCCGGCTACAGTGAAGGCGGCGACCTCCCCCGCCTTAATGGCCTTGATCCCCGCCTGCCGTGCAGCTTCCCAAGCTTCCTTGGATCCGCCGGACTGCGGGAGGGCTACGTAAGGTGCCGGTTGCAGTTTGGAAAAATCAACCGAGGCCACCTTGCCTCCCTTGAGGTGGAGGTCCACCAGCTGGTTAATTTCATCCAGGTCAATCGACGCGGCCTGCTCAAAAAGCGCACGATGCTCCGAAGGACTCAACGCTTCGACGTGTTTGAAAATCTGGCCTTGTCCGGCTTTTTCAAAGTTATTTATGAGAATTTTGGAGGCATCAGTTTCCTTCATAAGGTTCAATCTATTGGTAAATGTGAGCGATAAAGCAACCCATCAGTCTCCTTGCCGAAAGAGGAACTCATTGGCACCAGCGCGACTCTTGAGCGAGACATCCTGTTTAATCGGAAAAACGAAAGACCAATTCATCAGGCCTGGCATAGCCCAAACGCTCTCTGGCGATGCGCTCTAAAAACTCCGGGTCATTCAACAATCGATGGTAGTATGCCTCCTGTTGACTGAATGTTTTTCGGGCTTGTGCCAGCTCCGCTTCAATTCTACGCTCGCGCTCTTCGAATTGAGCAAATTCCCGATGAGTCTTTATCAAGATTCCGGCAAAAAAAGACACCGTCACCATCATAACCAAAGCCATGACTAGCACGGCCATTTGTTGCCTACCCAAAACCCGGTTATTAGAACGCTTGCTCACTGCTGCATGAGTATGAAAAGCCGGATTCCACTGGCAACGTGAAATTGACCTTATCCTCACCTATTTAATTCTCGGCCTAACGCCTCTCCTGCCTGACCTCACCTCCACCCATGTATTTGGAATACTTCGGATTCACCGAGATGCCTTTTCACGTGACGCCTAATCCGCGTTTTCTCTTCCTCAGCCCAACCCACGAAGAGGCCTTGCAGCACCTGCGCTACGGGATTGAGGACAAAAAAGGCTTCATTGTGCTGACGGGCGAAGTCGGCTGCGGAAAAACCACCCTTTGTCGAAAATTGCTCGAGGAGCTAGAGGCGCGCTCGGAGGTGGACACCGCATTGCTCCTTAATCCGAGGGTTTCTGAAACACAACTGCTGCGGGCTATTTTGAAAGAGTTGGGGGAGGAAACCAAAGCGCGTTCCAAAAACGACCTGATTGACCGCATCAACGATGTCCTTCTGGAACGGATCGATCAGGGAAGAGAGATTGTTGTGATCATTGATGAAGCGCAGAATTTATCCTTTGAGGTCATGGAAATGCTGCGGCTTCTCTCAAATCTGGAAACCTACGATCAAAAGCTCCTTCAAATCATCTTAATGGGGCAGCCCGAATTGAGTGAAAAGCTCAACGAAAAGCGGCTGCGCCAGTTTCGGCAACGCATCCTGGTTTATTACAACCTGAAGCCCCTGAACCGTGAAGAGGTGCAGATGTACATCACTCATCGATTGAGCCTTTCCGGAAGTAACGGCCGTCCCCGGTTTACCCGGCGTGCCATCGCAAAAGTCGCCCGCGGAAGCCTCGGTATTCCTCGAATGATTAACCATATCTGTGACAAAGCCCTCCTCTCCACCTACGTCCGCAACGGTGGTGAGGTAAATTATTGGGACGTCCGTAAAGCCCTCAAAGATATCAACAGCCTAAAATGAGCCTGATTAACAAAGCCCTTAAAAAAGCCCAGCAGCAACGTAGCCCGCAGCCCCCTCGGGCGGGTGCGGAATCGGCACCTTCGCCAGCTCCCGCCTACCAAAACAATGGTCCAAGCGGAGATTCACCGAGGGGGCTTTACGCGCTTATCGCTCTGGGGGTGGTCTTTATCGGCGCATGCCTGGGGGTGATCGTCATTCTTTTGCTCACAGCCTCTCCTGAGGACAGCCAAAACCAGGAGCGGAGAGCGGACATCGCTGCGGTCGACGAGGTTTTGCCGTTACAAAATTCGGGCGAACCCTCTGCGGCGCCACCACCGGCAACGGCGCCAGAGATTGCGCCTGCTGCGGTCGCTCCGCAAGCGTCAGCCCCTTCCCAGGCCGCAGCCGACCCGGAAAGCGTAAACCCCGAAGCGCTCATCCGCCAGCTCCGCGAGCAGAACGCCGAACCGCAAGCCAGCCCGAACGAGCAACTTGCGGAAGAAGCACCCACAACAACCGCCCACCCGACCACGGAGACTCAAAGCGCACCTGTCGATGCCACACCCTACGAGGTAGACACTGCCCATCTGCGCACGCCCAACCCGGAGGATAATCCCGAGGGAGCGCCCGATCCGGCAATCATTGCCTGGCTGGCGGAATCCACGATTACCGGGGTGCGCCTCGGCGAGTCGAACCGCGTTGTGCTGAATAACCGTGCCTTCCAAGTGGGAGAAACCGTCAATTACGAGCTGGGCATCAAGGTCCGCGTCATTCAGGAAACCCGTATTCTATTTGAGGATATTCACGGCAACCGCTACATCAAGCGCTTTTAAAAAACCAGTCTTCGGCTCGTAAGGATGAAGAAACCGGTTGCGCCAGCGTGAAGATGTTATTCAACTCTGAACCTTGGTGTCGGATCTTTTGCGATAAAAGCCATCCGCCCTGAATCCATTTAACCAATTATCCAGTTATGGCACGTTTACACAACTTTAGCGCTGGGCCGGCAACCCTGCCTCTCTCGGTTTTAGAAAAAGCCCGCGACGAAATCGTGGACTACCAAAATATCGGAGCCTCCATAATGGAGCTCAGCCACCGTGGCCCGGAATACTGTGCGGTCGATGCGGAAGCTAGGGCGCGGCTTAATCGAATCCTCGGCTTGGGAGACGACTTTGAAATCGCCTTCCTCCAGGGCGGTGCCTCGGGGCAGTTCATGCAGGTGCCTTTTAATTTTCTAACCGCAGAAACCACAGCTGATTACCTCAACACCGGCACCTGGTCGAAGAAAGCAATTGCTGAGGCAAAGCTTTTTGGAAAGGTCAATGTCGCCTA
>PWZW01000198.1 GCA_003567255.1 Puniceicoccaceae bacterium
CCACCCTCGTTGCCGTGGAGGAAGGGCTCGCACATCTTAAAACGAAACCGATGATGATTGCTTGGGGTGCAAAAGATTTTTGTTTCACCCCTGCTTTCCTGGATCAATGGAAGTCATTTTTTCCAGATGCGCAGATTGAATACTTGGAAACTTGTGGGCACTATGTTTTGGAGGACGGGGGACCTGAACTTCACGGGAAAATCTGTGGCTTTCTTCGAGACACCCCGGGTGCGTAGCCGAAAATTGCTCAGCTTGCGGTCGGGGTAGGCCCCGGCATCATTTTTGGCAGACTCCTGGGTGCGGTCAAAAAGTTGGCAATCCTTTGGATTATTCTTATCTCGAATAAATAAGGTAAATACCCTATTTATTCGAGAAATAGACCCTAATACAAAAGCATTGCTGGTCCGCCCCTTGATCGTTTGGATCTATTACAAATATTTTACAAAAATCGAAATGGCTGAAGAAAAAATAGTTCCCCTTTCTGAACCGCTTGCGGGTTCGCCGTGGGGTTATTTTCAGCTTGAGCTCACTCGGGGGCGGTTTGCGGGGTGGAATGAGGCTTTTAGATTTTTGTTCGATTTAGACGAAGAGTTTTTGAGCGATATTTCTTTTGAGGAAATTTTCCTCTTTGGTCTCGGGGAGTCGTTCGCGAAGGTTCGCGGGGCATTGCAGCGGGAGGGGACCTGGAGGGGTAGAGTAACGTCCCGTGAAGCTTTGGGTAAAGTGGTTGAGGCGGAAATCCTTTTGCAGCTTGGTCCGGATGAGGCGAGGATAGAGGGGTATTTATTAGAGCATCCCATGATCGGCGGACGGATCGAAGAAAGCGCTCGCTCAGAAATCAATATGTTGGGCATGATCATGGCGCATTCGCCCGATGTTATTTTCATCCGGGATCGTGATGGGCGGCTGATGCTCTCCAGTCATTCATTTCGCAAATCGGTTGACCTGCCTCCGGAAGGCACGAATGACGTTGGTAAACGTCTAAACGAATTTCTCGATGCCGATTCCGTAAAACGGTTTCAAGAAATCGATGCGGCGATATTAGAAAGTGGGGAGGCTTCGGTCAATGAGATCGTAGAACTTGGTTTTGCGCAGGGTGAGGTTTCCTGGTGGATGATCACGGCGGCGCCTTTGAAAAACAGTAATGGTCGGGTGATTGGTACCCTTTGTGTTGCGCGGGATGTATCCGAGCGGAAACACTACGAGCAGGAATTGCGGGTCGCGTTGGACAAGGTGAAATCGGCAAGCATGGCAAAGTCAGACTTTATGGCAACGATGAGCCACGAGATCCGTACGCCGATCAATGGAGTCATCGGGGCCGCTGAGCTTTGCGAAGAAACGGCATTGAGCGCCGAGCAACGGGGCTACATGGAGACCATCATCCAGTCGGGAACCACGCTGCTCGCGCTGGTTAATGACGTTCTTGATTTTTCCAAGATCGAGGCCGGGCAAATGAAGTTGGAGCGAGTGAGTTTTTCGCCGCGGCAGGTCTTGCAGGAGGTCCTGAAAGGCTTTGCCGTCACCGCGCGCGAGAAGGGGCTAACCTTGGATTTGGTTTGCCCGGACACCCTTCCCTCCGAGATTATGGGGGACCCGATGCGCTTTCGCCAAGTAATCAGTAACTTGGTGGGAAATGGAGTTAAATTCACCAAAGCTGGTTCCGTTTTGATGAAGGCTTCAGTGGAAAATGAGAGTAAGTACGGGGTGACGCTCTCCTTTGTCGTGGAGGATACCGGCATCGGTATTTCCGAAGACCGGCTGGAAGCGATTTTTGAAAGTTTCACGCAAGGGGACATGTCCACGACCCGCCATTTCGGTGGTACCGGCCTTGGCCTTTCCATTTGTCGGACCCTCGTCACGTTGATGGGAGGCACCCTGGAGGTGGAAAGTTCTCTGGGCAAAGGCTCTCGCTTTACCTTCACCCTGCCTTGTGAGTTACCCCCGAAAACAAAGCCTTTGAAACCTGCGCGGGCTGTCAGTCTGCAGGGCTTGCGGGTTCTGGTGGTGGACGCGCACCAGACCAATCGGGAAATCAGTTTGGCGATGCTGAAAAGCTGGGGATGCGAGGGGACTGGGACTGATAACGCGGCGGACGCACTACTTAAAGTTCGGAGGGCGGCTCGGCGGGAGGCGCCTTACCAGCTACTCCTCCTTGATCAGCAGATGCCGGGTTTGAGTGGGCTCGACTTCGCCGAAAGTTTGCGGGGCGAGCACAGTGCACGCGACTGTGTGGTTATTCTGCTCTCCACCGCACCGAACCGTGAAGAAGAAGCGCGGGCGGCTGACCTTGGGATTGAGAGGGTCCTTTCGAAGCCGGTGCAAAAGCATCTCCTTAAAGAAGTTGTGCTCGACCTCTTGGGCATTCAAGACGAGGAAATGGCAGAGCCTCCTGAGGTCGGTGAGGCGGTCGCTGAAGCCGGTCGCAAAGTTTTATTGGCAGAGGATAATTTGGTGAATCAGACCATCGCGCGCACTCGCCTCGAGAAGATGGGCCATCAGGTTACGGTCGTTGAAGATGGTGCACAGGCGATTGCCGCCTGCGAAAAAGAGCGGTTTGATTTGATTTTGATGGATGTTGAAATGCCGGATGTGGATGGGTTGGAGGCCACTCGGCAAATTCGAGTCTCCGAGCAGGCGAGCGGAAGGGTGCCTGCATACATTGTGGCCATCACCGCGAATGCCATGGAGGAAGATCGGCAATCCTGTCTCGATGCCGGGATGAACGACTACATATCGAAGCCATTCAGAGCCGAGCGCTTGAAACGTGTCTTGGGCGAAATGGAAGCAGCATTTTCGGCCGGTGCTGGAGGCGCCATCCGCAAAAGCGTCGAAACCGAGATTCGGGGGTGGTTTGCTGAACTCAGTCCGGATGATCGGTTCGATATGTTGGAGGCTGCCAAGGTCTTTGCGGACTCCCTCACCGAAGAGTTGGTTGCATTGCGCCGGGCAGTCGCTGAGCAGTACGCGAAGAAGCTTACTCACTACGCCCATCAAGTGAAGGGCGTCGCTTCGGTTTTTGAGGCGAGCGACTTGATGGAGGCAGCCCAATCATTGGAAGCTGAACTTGCTGCTGGTGGTAGTTGGACCGCAATACAGCAAAAAGCG